>DASWBQ010000479.1:0-5781 GCA_036390535.1 Gemmatimonadales bacterium
GTCGATGATGGCCGCCGTCCCGCCGGCGTCGTCCCCCACCAGGTAGCAGTTCTCGAGGAACTGTCCGTTGGGAAGCGTGACGACCGTCGGCTCAGACACCGGCCGGGCTCGGGCTCCTGCGTTCGGTGAGGTACTTCTCGACCGCGATGGCCGCCGTGGTCGCATCACCGACGGCCGTGGTCACCTGGCGCGTCAGCTGCACCCGAAGGTCCCCGGCGGCGAAGAGGCCCGGGATCGAGGTCATCATCCGGTCGTCGGTCACGATATACCCGCTGGCGTCGTGTTCGAAATGTTCCCGGATGATGCCGCTGTTGGGCTTGAAGCCGATGAACACGAACACCCCGGTCACGGCGAGGGTCGAGACGCTGCCGTCCAGGGTGCTCTCGAGGACGAGCGACTTTGCTCCCTGGGAATCCCCGGTGATCTCGCGGACCGTGCGGTTCCAGATCACCTCGATCTTCGGGTTGGCGAAGAGCCGCTCCTGCAGGAGCTTCGAGGCCCGGAACTGGTCGCGACGATGGATGACGTAGACCTTCTGCGCGTAGCGGGTCAGGTAGACGGCCTCCTCGACGGCGGCGTCACCGCCCCCGACGACCGCGATCGTCTCGCCCTTGAAGAAGGCCCCATCGCAGACGGCGCAGTAGGACACCCCGCGCCCGGCATACTCGGCCTCCCCCGGCACCCCCAGCTTGGTCGGGGTGCCCCCCGCCGTGATGATCACCGCGGGGGCGCGGTAGACCTCCCCCGAACCGCACTCCGCGCGGAAGCTGCCATCCGGCTCGCGGTAGATCCCGTCCACGGTTTCCATCCGGATGTCCGCCCCGAATGCCTTGGCGTGCTCGGTCATCTTCTCGGCGAGTTCCGGACCGCCGACCGTGATGAAACCCGGGTAGTCCTCGATCTTCTCGGTGTTGAGGAGCTCGCCGCCGGGAATCCCGCGCTCGAGCAGGACGGCGTTGAGCATGCCGCGCCCGGCGTACATGGCCGCGCAGAGGCCGGCAGGCCCGCCGCCGACGATGATGAGGTCGAGATTCTGAGTCATGAGTCGAGAGTCGTAAGTAATGAGGTTGGCCGGCAGCAGGAATCTAAACGCTGGGGGCCACCCGGAGGTTCCCACAGCCGCTACGTCTCACGACTCCCGGCTCTTGCCTGCAGCGCCTCGAGCCAGGCCATCGGCACCGCGTCGCTCCCGAGCGGGACCAGTCCCTCATCGTGCCCTGGCCCGTGCCAGTCGGTGCCGCCGGTGGGCAGCAGGCCGAGTTGCCGGGCGATCTCCTCGATCTGGGCCCGGAGTTCGGCCGGGTGACGCGGATGCCGCACCTCCACCGCGTCGAGGCCATCGGCCTGGAGCAGCTGCAGGGTGGCGCGATTGGCCCGGTCGCGCAGGTGGGCGGCCGAGACGACGCCGCCGGCCCGGTGCACCAGATCGGCGACCTCCGCGAGAGAAGGGAGGGTCTTCTCGACGTAGGCACGGCGGCCCTGGCCGAGAAACTCGTCGAAGGCGGCCGGCACATCCCGCACCTTCCCCAACCGTACCAGGGCCCGGGCGACATGGGGCCGCCCGACGGCCGCATTGCCCGCTTCGGACAGGACGTCCTCGGTGACGATGTCGACTCCCCACGCCTGGAGACTCTCCACCATCCGGTGGGCCCGGTTGAGCCGCATGGCGCGCTCCCCCTCGAGGAACCGCTCGATCACGGGATCCTCAACCGGGAGGAAGTACCCGAGGAGGTGCATCTCCCCCCAGGCGACCTTCACCGAGAATTCGCAGCCGCTGATCACCCGGACGCCCAGCCGGTCGCCTTCGGCCCGGGCCTCGGCGACCCCGGCAACGGTGTCGTGGTCGGTGAGCGCGATGGCCGCCAGCCCGGCGGCGTGGGCGCGACGCGCCACCTCGGCGGGCGCAAGCGTGCCGTCGGAGGCCGTCGAGTGAACGTGGAGGTCGGCGAGCCCGGTCAGCGTCGGTACCCCAGTTCCGGGGAGGTCCAGGCGGGCTGGGACCGCGCCAGGAGGTCGCGCAGCTGGGCGTCCGTCAGCGCCGCCAGCGCGAGCTCGGAGCTTTTGACGGCCAGCGGGGTGTAGCGCGCCACCCGCTGTTCGCGGCCCGCGTCCAGGCTGGTGAACACCAGCCCGAACTCGTCACGGGCATACTGGGTGCGGCGGCCGCTCTGCCGGACCGACCAGCGGCCTCCGCCTGCCTCGATCTCGCGCCGTGCCATGTTCCAGTCCTTCGCGCCTCACAGGGCGCTGTCAGGGAACTCATGGAGCGACCGCCGGACATC
Source organism: Gemmatimonadales bacterium (assembly GCA_036390535.1). Lineage (GTDB taxonomy): Bacteria > Gemmatimonadota > Gemmatimonadetes > Gemmatimonadales > GWC2-71-9 > SZUA-320. The sequence continues at coordinate 2,283 of DASWBQ010000479.1, forward strand.
GGCGAGGAAGCGATCCGCGTCCGCGCCATCCACGATCCGGTGATCGAATGAGAGTGCCAGCATGCCCTTGGTGCGAATGGCGATGGCATCGGTACCATCGGCCGCGGTGATCACCGCAGGGCGCTTCTCGATCGCCCCGACCGCCAGGATGGCCGACTGGGGCTGGTTCAGGATCGGCAACCCGACGAAGGTGCCGAAGCCTCCCGGGTTGGTGATGGAGAAGGTGCCCTTCTGGACCTCCTCCGGTGAGAGCCGCTTGGCCCGCGCCCGATCGGCCAGGTCGTTGATCGCGCGGGCGATGCCCAGGAGGGACAGCTCGTCAGCCCGCTTGACGACCGGAACGATCAGTCCCCAGTCGAGGGCAACCGCGATGCCAAGGTTGACGTCCCGCCGGAAGACGGTTCCCTCGCCGGACACGGCGCTGTTGAGCAGCGGGTGCTTGCGGAGGTTGTCAGCGACCGCTTTGGCGATGAAGGCGAGGAAGGTCAGGTTCACCCCCCGCTCGGCGTACCCGGCCTTCTGCCTCGCCCGGAGCGACGCCACCCTGGTGTAGTCGATCTCGATCAGGCTGTGGACATGCGCCGACACCCGACGCGACATGATCATGTGGTCGGCCGTCAGCTTCCGGATCCGCGACCACGGCTCGACCCGGTCACCCTCCCACGGCTCCACGACCGGGCCAGGCAGGAGCGGAATCCCGCCGGCGGGGGCCGTGGGACCAGCCGCCCCGGGTCCAGCCGCCGCGGGGGAGGCCGCGGCAGGGGGCGGAGCGACCGGGACACCCTTCTCGAGATAGGACAGGACGTCGTGCTTGGTCACTCGTCCCGCCGACCCGCTGCCCGGAATGGCGGCGAGGTCCAGGTGGTGCTCGGCCGCCATCTTCCGGACCAGCGGCGTCGACTTCCGCCGGAGCCTCTCTTCGAGCGACTCCTCCCCGCCCGCGGGCGCCGGTGCGGCGACCGGTTTCGCTGGCGCCGGTGGCGCCGGCGGAGGCGGAGCCGGGGCGGCCGGTACCAACGCCGGGGCGGCCGGAGGCGCCGGGGGAGCCGGCGGCGGCGGAGCCGCTACCGCGCCGGCCTCGGTCTCGATCCGGGCGACGATGGTCTGGACCGCGACCGTCTGGCCTTCCTGCACCAGGATCTCGGCCAGGACGCCGGCGGTGGGCGCCGGAATTTCGGCATCCACCTTGTCGGTGGAAATCTCGAAGATCGGCTCGTCCCGCTTCACGGGGTCGCCGATCTTCTTGAGCCACCGGGAGAGGGTGCCCTCGGCGATCGACTCGCCCATCTGGGGCATCGGGACATCTATGCGGGCCATGTCATGGTTCTCCGTGCTAGTACGCCGCCAGCCATCGACAGGCCTTCACCAGGTCCGCGGTCTGGGGCAGGACGAAATCCTCGAGGGTGGGCGCGTAGGGGATCGGCACGTCGTGGGCGCAGACCCGGCGGACCGGCGCATCCAGCCACTCGAAGCAGAGCTCGTTGATCCGCGCCGTCAGCTCGGCCGCCACCCCGCCGGTCCGGGTGTCCTCGTGGGCCAGCAGCACCCGGTTGGTCTTCTTCACCGTCGCGACGATGGCCTCGTCATCCAGCGGCTGCAGGGACCGCAGGTCAATCACCTCCACGGACAGCCGGTCCTCGCGGGCCAGCTCCTCGGCGGCGTCGAGCGCCTTGAAGACCATGGCCGAGTAGGTGATGATCGACAGGTCCTTCCCTTCCCTCGCCACCCGGGCCTTGCCTATCGGCGTCAGGACCTCCTCGGCCGCGGGCAGCACTTCCTTGATGCGCCGGTAGAGGTACTTGTGCTCAAGATAGAGGACCGGGTCGTCATCACGAATCGCGCTCTTGATGAGGCCCTTGGCATCCCGGGCGGTGGCCGGCGCCACGATCTTGAGCCCCGGGGTGTGCAGGTATCCCGCCTCGGCGTTCTGGGAGTGGAACGGGCCGCCCCGCACCCCACCTCCCGACGGGCCGCGCACGACGATCGGTGTGGGCAGCCCCGACGCCCGGTACCGGGCCGTCGCGACGTAGTTGGTCAGGAAGGAGTACGCATTCGACATGAAATCGATGAACTGCATCTCGCAGACCGGCCGGTGGCCCATGTGCGCCGCGCCGGCGGCAGCCCCCACGATCGCCACCTCCGATATCGGGGTGTCGATCACCCGGTTCTCTCCGAACCGGTCGCAGAGCCCCTCGGTCACCTTGAACGGCCCGCCGAACCGGCCGATGTCCTCCCCGATCAGGAAGACCCTCGGGTCGCGCTCCATTTCCTCCCAGAGCCCCTGGCGGATCGCCTCGAGGTAGGTCGTCTCCGCCATCACAGCCCCCGGTACCACTCGAGCGGCGCCCTGGGCGGATCGGCGTAGACGCCATCCAGCGCCGTCATCGGCTCGGGCAGCGGCTCGTCCTCGCAGAGGGCGACCGCGGCATCGAGTTCCGACTCGATCCGGGCGTCGATCCCGGCGAGCCCCTCCGAAGCGGCCCACCCCGTCTCCAGCAGCCGGGCGACGTACCGGTCCACCGGATCGTTCTTCGCCCACGCCTCCAGCTCTTCCTTCGACACGTAGCTCTGGTTGTCGTGCTCGGCGTGGCCCTTCCGGCGGTAGGTGAGCAGCTCGACCAGGACGGGGCCCTCCCCGGCGCGGGCATGCTCGACCGCCCCCCGGCAGGTCTCGTAGACGGCCAGCAGGTCGTTGCCGTCGGCCTGGGCCCCGGGAATGCCGTACCCCGCGGCCTTCTCGACGAGGCAGCGGACCGCGGTCTGCTTCGCCAGCGGCGTCGAGTAGGCGTATCCGTTGTTCTCGGCGATCACCACGAGCGGGAGCCGCTGCACCGCGGCGAAGTTGAGCCCCTCGTGGAAGGCGCCGGTGCTCATCGCGCCGTCCCCCACGTACACCATGCCCACCCGAGGCTGCCCGGTGAGCTTGAAGTGCAGCGCGATCCCGCTCATGACCGGGACCATGTCCCCCAGGTGGGAGATCTGGCCGAGGAACCCCCGCTCCAGGTCGTTGAAGTGAATGTTGAGCTCCCGTCCGGCGGTGGGGCCCCGGGCCTTGGCCATGTACTGCCGGAGCACCTCGACCGGCGTGGCGCCCTTGACCAGCATGGACCCGAGGTTCCGGATCAGGGGCGAGAGCACATCGCCCGGCCGGAGCGCGTAGGCGCTGCCGACGGCGTCCGCCTCCTGGCCCAGCGACCGGAACAGCCCGCCGATGACCTTGGTCTGACGGTAGAGGTTGACCAGCCGCTCTTCCAGGGCGCGGGTCAGGCGCAGGAAGTAGTACAGCTCGAGCAGCTGCTCGCGCGTCAGACCCGCCGGGATGGGCGGGGTGCCGGTGGCGGTCATCCCCGTCAGTAGGCGCCGCGCAGCGCGTGCCCCGGCTCGGCCATGGTGTGGACGACCGCGAGGAAGCGCTTGGCGAGCTTGTCCAGCTCGCTCTCGCCCGGCTGGTTGGTCTCGGCGGTGATGAGGGTGTAGTGCCCCCCTTCCGCCTGCACCG
>DASWBQ010000480.1:0-3466 GCA_036390535.1 Gemmatimonadales bacterium
GGATACTCCGGCATGAACCACCGGGAGGTGAGCCGGAAGCCCAGTCGCAGGTGGGCCGGCAGGGCCTCCGCCAGCTCGCGCACCGGTACGTCCCCCCGGAAGAGGTACATGGGGTTCTGGAAGGAGCTCCCACCGGTGAGCTCCAGTGCGTCAAGTGCCCCATCGGCCTCCAGGAGCCGGGCCGTTTCGATGCTGTCGCTGACTGTGAGGCCGCCCCGCACCCCGTCGCTCATGTTGAGCTTGGCGATCACCGCTGCACGGTCCCTGACCGCGTCGCGCACCGCCGCCGCCACCTCGCGGGCCAGCTTCGCCCGGCGCTCGACGCTCCCACCCCAGGCGTCGCGGCGACGGTTGAGGCGCGGGCTGAGGAACGCGCTCACCAGGTAGCCATGGCCGAAGTGCAGCTCCACGGCGTCGAACCCGGCTTCCACCGACAGCGCCGCCGCCCGCGCGAAGTCGGCAACGACTCGGCCGATCTCCGCCTCGGTGATCGCCCGCGTGAAGCCCAGTGCCTGTGGCGCGAAGATCCGTGAGGGTGCGAACCCGGGCCGGCCATTCGCCGCCGCGACCGGTCCCGCGTGGCCCAGCTGGATGCTGGCCGCGGCACCGCACCCGTGGATTGTCTCGGTGAATGCGCGGAGACCTGGGACCGCCTCCCCCCGAACGACGATCTCCCCCGGCGCGCCCTGGCCGTCCGGCGATACCGCGCAGTACGCCAGGGTGGTCATCCCGGCACCACCCTCCGCCACCGCCCGGTGGAAGTCGATCAGCGCGGGGGTGACCAGCCCCTCCGAGGCCATCCCTTCGAAGGTGGCCGCCTTGATAATCCGGTTGGGCAGGTCCACGGGCCCGAGGCGGGCCGGGTCGAAGGGATCACCCGAGGGCGCTGGCACAGAACGTCCGGTCACGTCGCGGCGGCCTCTGGGGAGAAGAACTCCCCAATCTACTCCCTGGCGAAGACCGGACGGCGGGTCGCGGGGAGGTGCAAGGGACCCGCTCGAGGTCGTCTCCACACCGTTCCAGAGTCCCTGCTCACTGTTCACTGTGGCCTGGCCGCAACGACGCCCGAAGCGACGATGTCACGTATCCTGACACTCCCGGAGGACTGACCATGCCTCGCTCGATCCGGATGCCCCTTCTTCTCCTCGCCGCTCTGGTGGTGACGGCGGGATGCTCCGATGTCAGCAGCCCCGACCAGGGCAACATCCGGGTCGTGCTGAGTGCCTCGAACACCATGCCGGCGGCCCCCGCGCTCGGCGACGATGACGATGACGGCGAGCGGTACGTCAGCCGGCTCCAGTCCGCCAAGGTCACCTTTTCGAGCCTCCTCGCCCGGAACCTCTCGGGACAGCTGGTCGACCTTGGCGGCGACCTGCCGCGGACCGTGGACGTGGTCGGCCTGATGGACGGTGACGAGGTGACCTTGCCGTCCGGCACCCTGCCCGCGGGGGAGTACGACCAGCTGGTGGTCGTCATGACCGGGCTGGAACTGGTTTTCCTCGACGGCAGCAAGATCGCGCTCACCCCTCCGGGCGGGGGCTGGACGTCGATCGTTCCGGTGGCGCCCTTCACGGTGGTCGAGGGCCAGGACCTCGTGCTGGAGCTCGACCTCGACCTGGGGAGGACGTTCCGCCAGGCGGGCAGCGCGTTCCGTTTCTTCCCCGAGTTCGAAGGTCACCACCGCTAGGCAGGGGTGCTCCCCGGCACGGCGCCCGCTGGGTCGGAGCGCAGGGACGGGCGAGCCATCCGGCTCGCCCGTTCCGCACGCAGGGAGGGGTTACCGGCCGGTTCCCGACGTGGGATCGGCGTACTTGACCAGCAGTGTCCGGAAGCGCGGGTCGCTCCGGATCGGCTTCCACACCGGGTCGAGCCGGAGCGTGTGCACGGTGACCCGCGAGCGCCCCGCCAGCAGCCGGTCGACCGCCGCGTAGGCGGAATCGGCCTCCCCGATCCCGGCCAGGATCAGCGCTCTCGCCTCCGGTTCAGACGGGCAGCTGTGGTTGTTGCGGTACCCCTCCGACTGCTCCAGCCAGCGCACTTCCCGCATCGCCTCCGCCCGGCGCCCGAGCGTCGCCATCACCGAGCCACGCGTCATGTGCAGGGAGGCATCGCCGGGGCGCACTCGGAGCGCCGAATCCAGCTGAGTGGCCGCCGAATCGAACGCCGCGCGCGCTGCCAGGCTGTCACCCGCGAGGGAGTAGGCCGACGCGGCGAGCAGCAGCCGCGAGTCGAAGCCCTCGCCGCTGGTCCAGGTGTCGCCCCGGATTGTCCGGAGCAGCGCGACCAGCGAGTCCGCCTGCCCGTCCCACGTCCACAGGAGCGCCTGCTCGAGCCCGACCCGCGGGGCGCCGCCCCCCGGTTCGACGTCCGGCAACGATCGCAGGACCGCCCGAAGGGTGTCTGTCTGGCCCTTCCAGAGGATGTAGCTCCAGGCCAGGGCGATGTGCGGCTGGACGTAGTCGGGCGCCAGCAGCATTGCCCGCCGGTAGGTCTCGATGGCCTCCGGATACCGGCGGCGACAGTGGAGCCGGTTGCCGTGAGCCTGCCAGAGGTCCGCGTTGCGGGGGTCGAGCTGCCGGGCCCGATCGAAGGCCCGGTCGGCGCCGTCCCAGTTCCCCAGGCGCGCCTGGACTACGGCGACGGCGCCCCAGAGCGAGGCGTCGTGGGGCGAGTAGCGCGTGGCGGCGATCAGGGCCTCCAGCTCCTGCCGGTCGCTGGAGCGGCCGCAGCAATAGGTGAGGGCCATGGCGACGTGCGCTTCCGGCAGGTCCGGGGCCAGCCGCAGGGCGGCTCGGGCTTCCCTCAGTTGCAGCTCCGCCCGGGCCGGGGTGGCGTCCAGCCGGCGCGAGAAGATCCGGGCGTGGACGGTGGACAGCGCCGCGTGGGCCAGCGCGAAGGTCGAATCGAGCTGCAGGGCCCGTTCGTACAGGCGCTGGGCGATCGCCAGGTCCTCGCGCTGGTCACCGGCGCGATTGGCGTATTCCAGACCCTGGAGATACAGGAGATACGCCTCGGCGTTGGTGGTCGGCGCCGTCGAGAGGCCGCCCGCCTCCGCCTGCGAGAGGGTTACGCCGACGGCGCTGACGATCCGGCCGGCGATGTCGCTCTGCACCGCGAAAGCGTCGCCCACGGTCCGGTCGTAGGTATCCGCCCAACGCTCCGTGCCGGTCGTCGGGTCGACAAGCTGGACGATGATCCGGAGCCGGCGGCCGTTCACCTGGACGCTGCCCTGGACGACGTTGCCAACCCCCAGTTCCTCGCCAATCTGGTGCAGAGACTTGGTGGTCTCCTTGTAGCCGCTCACCGACGCGGAACCGATCACCCGGAGGGCCGAGACCTTCGCCAGCTGGGCCAGCAGCTCCTCGTGGAGGCCGGCCGCGAACCAGGCCTGCGCGGTGTCGTCCGTGAGGTTGCGAAACGGCAGGACCGCAATGGCGGTGGGTGGAGCGGCGGCATTGACTCCATC
>DASWBQ010000481.1:0-3909 GCA_036390535.1 Gemmatimonadales bacterium
ACTGCTGGCCGTCCTGCTGGCGCTCGGCGCTCGTCACCTGACCGAGCGACGGCGGGGAATCACCCCCGGCGCCGACCTGCAGCAGGCTCTCGAGGAAGGCGAGCGGCTGCAGCAGACGATCGACGCGATGCACCCGAGAATCCAGGAGCTCGAGGAACGCCTGGATTTCGCGGAGCGACTGCTGGTCCAGCAGCGCGACGCTGAGCGGAACGACCTGCCACGCCCGTGACGGGACTGAAGGCGCTGGAGGTTCGTCACTATCGCCCTGAGGATCATGCGGAGTGGCTGCGGATGCGCCGGGCGCTCTGGCCGGACATCGGGCCGGACGAGGCGGCGGACGCAATGGACTGGCTGGCCCAGCCGGGGACCGTCACCCTGGTCGCGGTTCGGCCCAACGGGGCGGGTCTGGCCGGGTTCGCCGAGTTCGGCACCCGCCCGTGGGCGGAGGGCTGCGAATCCGGGCCGGTCGCGTACCTGGAGGGGTGGTACGTGGATCCGGACCTGCGACGCCGCGGGGTCGGTGCCGCGCTCCTCCATGCGGGAGAAGCGTGGGCCCGGGAACGCGGGTACCGGGAGCTCGCCTCCGACGCGCTGCTCGACAACGCCGCCTCGCACGCTGCCCACCAGTCGCTCGGGTTCGAGGAAGTCGAGCGGGTGGTGCTGTTCCGGAAGTCGCTGCGGTGATCACGCCTCGTGTAACGGCCTGACAGGAGCACGCATGTCCCACGGATACTCCGACGCCAGTCGGCGCCTGCAGGACCGGTTCGACACCCGCCGGCTCGCCGACCGCCTCGCGGAGGTCAAAGTCCACCAGGAGTTCACCGATGCGGACCGGGAGTTCATCCAGGCCCGGGACATGTTCTTCCTGGCGACGGTGGACCAGGATGGCCAGCCGACCTGTTCCTACAAGGGCGGGGACCCCGGCTTCGTGACGGTCCTCGACCCGAAGACGCTGGCGTTCCCGTGCTACGACGGCAACGGCATGTTCCTGTCGATGGGGAACGTGACCCAGACGGGGCGGGTGGGGATGCTGTTCGTCGACTTCGAGCGGCAGCGCCGGGTGCGGGTCGAGGGCCTCGCCGAACTGGCGTTCGAGCACCCGCTCATGGCGCGGTATCCCGAGGCGCAGGGCGTGGTCCTGGTCCGGGTGACAGCCATCTACCCCAACTGCCCCCGGTACGTCCATCACTACCAGCTGGTCGAGCGTTCTTCCTTCGTGCCCCGGCGCGGCCTGGTGACGCCGACACCGGACTGGAAGCGCTCGGAATGGGCCCGCGATGTCCTGGCGAAGGGCGATCCGGCGGCGGATCGCCCCTGAGGGCCTGACCGTCAGGCCAGCGAGTACAGAAACTCCACGTACGAGGCCACCACCCGGTCGAGCCCGGCCACCTTCGGGTTGCTGGCTTCGATGACATAGAACTCGTCCGGGGCGTGGGCCCCGCCGCCGTGTCCCAGGCCGAACTGGCCGGCCGGCAACCGGAGCGGCTCGCCAGTGAAGGTCACCCCGGGCCACGAGCCTGCCAGCCTCGGCCAGAGGAGCGGCTCGACGCCCAGCCGCCGATAGGTGGCCACCATCCCCTGGACCAGCTTCGAATCGGGATCGGTCTCGGTCGGGTCGTACCCGCCCGACATGTTGACCTCGACGTCGCCGAAACCGTGTTTCGCCAGGTGCGTCCTCAGCAGCTCGAGGGTGCCCTTGGCGGTCATGTCTGGCACCAGCCGCATGTCGATCTTGGCGACGGCGCGGTGCGGCAGGATGGTCTTGCCGCCGGGACCGGTGTAGCCGCCGACCAGGCCCTGGATGTTGATGGTCGGCTGGGAGACCAGCCGGACCTGGGCGTCGTGGAACGACTCGTCGGCGATCCAGTGCTTCACGCCGAGTGCGCTCTTGATGGCGGCCTCGTTCCGCTTCGGGATCGCCGCCTCGAGGATCTGCTTCTGGCGGTCGGAGAGGGGGCGGATCCGGTCGTAGAAGCCCTCGACCGCAATGGTGTACCCATCGGCCTTCTTCAGGGTGGCCAGCGCCTGCACCAGGTGCCAGGCGGGGCTGTCGATGGACGCGGCGAGGCTGGAGTGGACGTCCTTGGACGGGCCGCGGCCCCACTTCTCGCCGGTGGAGACCAGTTCGAGCTCCACGACGCCCTTGGCGCCGAGGTTGACCTCGACGGAGCCGTCGGCGGACTGGCTGCCGAGCGGGATGATGATCCCGAGGCACTTGCGGAGGGCGGCCTCGACGTTGGGCTTGAAGGCGATCTCCCGGAAGTTGGGGGAACCGATCTCCTCTTCGCCTTCGCAGATCAGGACGATGTTGACCGGGGGCTTCTTCCCGGCGGCCTTGAAGGCGTGAAGCGCGGCCAGCACAGCGGTCTGCGGCCCCTTGGTGTTGGTGGCGCCGCGGCCGACGATCACCTTGCCGAGGCCGGGCTTCTCCACCAGGCGTCCCTCGAGCGGCGGGGAACTCCACTCCGCGGGGTCGTACTGCTTGACGTCGTACATGAAGTAGATGCCCAGCCAGTTCTTCGCGCCGACGTCGAGGGTGGCGAAGACCCCGGGCTTGCCGGCGGTGGGGACGACCTCGACGTGCTGGAAGCCGGCGTCCCGGGCCAGTTTCGCCATGTAGTCTGCGCCCTGGGGGTAGTTGAGCCCCTCGGCGGCGATGGAGGGGAGGGCGATCCACTCCCGGAGCATCTGGAGTGTGGCCGGGTGCTGCCGGGGGATCTGGGCGAGGACGGCGCCCTTGTCCACGTCCTGGAGCCCGAAGGCGGCCTGATGGCCGAAGGCGAGGGCCGCCGCGCCGGCGGCAGCGCCGTGGACGAAGGTGCGGCGGTCGATGCCGCCGGGTGCGCGAAGGTTGCTGCGGTCGGTCACGGGGCCTCCGAATTGGCAATGGGGCGGGGTCGCCCGTATTGTATACACCGACCCCTGCCCCGAGGACAACTCCCATGCCGCAGAAGACTGCCCACGATTTCGACCAGGAACTGCTGATCCTGTTCGATGCCTACGTCCACGGCGGGATCGACCGCCGGACCTTCCTGGAGCGGGCCGCGAAGTTCGCGGTCGGGGGCGTCACCGCCGCGATGCTGCTGGACCAGTTGAGCCCCCGGTTCGCCGAGGCGCAGCTGGTGCGGAACGACGACGCGCGGATCCTCCAGGAATACGTCGAGTTCGACTCGCCCTCGGGGTACGGGAAGGGGCGCGGCTACCTGGTGCGCCCGGCCGGCGGGGCAGGCCGGTGGCCCGGGGTGCTGGTAATCCACGAGAACCGCGGGCTCAACCCGCACATCGAGGACGTCACCCGGCGCCTCGCCCTGGACAACTTCGTGGCCTTCGCGCCGGACGCGCTGTTCCCGCTCGGCGGCTATCCGGGCACCGAGGACCAGGCCCGCACCCTCTTCCCGCAGCTCGACCAGGCGAAGACCCGCGAGGACTTCATCGCGGCGGCCGGCTTCCTGAAGGGCCGCCCCGAGTGCAGCGGCCGGATCGGCGCCGTGGGGTTCTGCTACGGCGGCGGGATGGTGAACTTCCTCGCCACCCGCCTCGGGGCCGACCTGTCGGCCGGGGTCGCGTTCTACGGTTCGTCACCCAACGTCGAGGACGTCCCGAAGATCAAGGCGCCGATGATGATCCAGTCAGCGGAGGTGGACGAGCGGATCAACGCCAGCTGGCCGGCGTACGAGCAGGCGCTCAAGGCCGCGGGCGTGAAGTACGAGCGGCACCTGTACCCCGGTACTCAGCACGGCTTCAACAACAACACTACCCCACGCTTCGACGCGGCGGCGGCGAAGCTGGCCTGGGACCGGACGATCAGCTTCTTCAACCTGCATCTGCGCGCCTAGAGGGAACTTGGCGATGCGACTCGGGATCATCTCTGACACCCACGGCCTGCTCCGGCCCGAGGTGTTCGAGGTC
>DASWBQ010000482.1:0-6606 GCA_036390535.1 Gemmatimonadales bacterium
CCACAATGCGCTCAACCTTGCGAAGTATTGGTCGAGGGGCGAGCCCTGCCCGGTCGCTTTCTGGATCGGGCACCACCCGGCCGTACTGATGGGCACCCAGGCCAAGCTCGACTTGAGTGAGCAGCGAGATCCCTGGGGTGAGCGTCTGCCCCGATCGGTTGGTCTCTGGGGCGGGGTCATGATGCTGGTCGGGACCACGATCGGCAGCGGGATCTTCCGGGTACCGGCGATCGTCGCGGAGCGCACCGGGGAGCCGGTCATGTTCATCGGCGTCTGGGTCGTCGGCGGACTGCTGGCGCTGTTCGGCGCGCTGACCCTGGCCGAGCTGGCGGCGATGTTCCCGCGGAGCGGCGGCGTGCTGGCGTTCCTCGAGGAGGGCGTCGGCCCGCTGCCGGCCTTCCTCTTCGGCTGGTCGCAGCTGGTGGTGATCCGGGCCTCGGCCCTGGGGGCCATCTCGACCATCTTCGCCGAATACCTGGGCTACTTCATTCCGCTGACCCCGAGGGCCGTCCAGCTGGTGGCGGCCGGGGTGATCATCACCGTGGGAGGGCTCAACTACATCGGAGTCCGCCGGGCCGCGGCGTTCATGTCGGTCGCCACCCTGGCGAAGTACGCCGCCCTGGTCGGGCTGGTGCTGCTGGCGGGGACCAGCGGGGCGGGGAGCGCCAGCCACTTCGCCCCCACCGGGGTGTCGACCGCGATGTCGCTGGTTGGCCTGGCGATGGTTTCGGTGATGTGGGCGTACGATGGCTGGGCCGACCTGACCTACATGGCGGGGGAAGTGCGCGACCCGGGCCGGACCCTGCCGCGCGCCCTGATCCTCGGGACCCTTCTGATCATCCTGATCTACGTCAGCGTCAACGCCGCGTACCTGTACCTGGTGCCGATGGCCGAGATGGCCGACTCGCGGCTGATCGCCTCGGCGGCGGCGGACCGGATTCCGATCCTGCAGGGGGCCGGCGGGGCGGCGATCGCGGCAGTGGTGATGCTGTCCACTCTCAGCAGCGTGAACGGGTCGATGATGGGGTCGCCCCGGATCTTCTTCGCGATGGCGGACCGGGGCCTCTTCTTCAAGGGCATCGCCCGGGTATCGCCGCGGTTCCAGAGCCCCTCGGCGGCGATCGGGCTGGCGGTCGCGCTGGGCGTGGGGTACGTGCTGTTCAACGACTTCCAGCAGCTGGCCGACAAGTTCGTGCTGGGCATCTGGCCGTTCTACATCGTGGCGGTGTGGGGGGCGTTCCGGCTGCGCCGGCTCCGGCCGGACGCCGAGCGCCCGTACCGGATGATCGGGTTCCCGGCCGTGCCGGCGCTGTTCCTGGTGGCCGCCACGGGTATGGTGCTCAACGCGCTGGTGACCGACCCGGTCAACACCGGGATCACCTTCGCGATCATCCTGGCCGGCGTGCCGGTCTTCTACCTCTGGTTCCGGGGCGGCCGGGGGTGACGGAACCGTGACCACGATGTGGCGCGGGGGCGGTGAATTCAGCTTGACCTCCCCCCGCGTAGGGCTAGTTTTCTCGCGGCGGGCGCCCCGCCAGTGACGGGGGCCTCCGGCACCAGTTTCATTCCGTTGTCATACCGTCCGTTACGCCTCCCACCCCAGGAGTGCCTCATGTCCGTTCTGGGCCGTCTGGCAGCTACCGGTGCCCTCGTGGCTGCGGTCGCCATCGGCATGGCGTCATCTGCCTACGCGCAGGGCGTCACCACCGCCGCCATCCGTGGCACGATCACCCGCGAGGGCGGCACCCCGGTCGACGGGGCCGTCATCACCCTGATCAACGTCCCGAAGGGCACCCGACTCCGGACGACCTCTGCCACCAGCGGCCGCTACGCCTTCGAGAACGTCGAGTCCGGCGGCCCGTACACGATCGAGGTGACCGCGATCGGCTTCGAGAAGGCGTCGAAGACGGGGGTGATCCTGACCCTGGGCCAGCGCTCGATCCAGGACATCCAGCTGAGGGCGCAGGTGGTGGTGCTGCAGGAGCTGGAGATCACCGCGACGACCGACCCGCTGATCAACTCGGCCAAGACCGGGCCCCAGACCACCGTGTCGGACTCGGCGATCCAGCGGGTGCCGATCCTGGGTCGGAACTGGGGCGGCCTGCTCCAGTCGAGCCCGCAGGTGGTGGGGAACTCGATCGCGGGCCAGAACAACCGCTTCAACACCGTCCAGATCGACGGGGCGGTCAACAATGACGTCTTCGGCCTGCCCTCGAACCAGCAGCCCGGCGGCCAGGCGAGCGTGAAGCCGCTGTCGATCGAGGCATTCAAGGAGTTCCAGGTCCTGGTGGCGCCCTATGACATCCGGCAGGGCGGCTTCACCGGCGGACTGGTGAACGCGGTCACCAAGTCGGGAACCAACAAGTTCTCGGGGTCGCTGTTCGCCTATTTCCAGAACGAGGACCTGGTCGGCAAGGACACCGCCGGCCTCAAGGTGACCGAGTTCCAGCAGCCCCAGTACGGCGGGACGATCGGCGGCCCGATCATCAAGGACAAGCTCCACTTCTTCGCGGCCGCCGACCTCCAGCAGCGCGACGCCCCCTATTTCGGCCCCGAGGTCATCGAGCCGAGCACCGGCATCACCGCGGCGACCGCGGATCGGGTCACGGCGGCGCTCCGGAGCAAGTACGGGTTCGATCCCGGCACCTACGCGGCGCCGGTGCTGGGCCAGCCGAACGACAACGTCTTCGCCAAGCTGACCGGCACCCTGGGCGGCAACCACCAGGTCGAGCTGTCCTACAACTACGTCACCGGCTCCAGCGACCAGTTCAGCCGGACCAGCCGGAGCCGGAACGACCGGGACGGGTTCCAGTTGTCCAACAGCGGCTACGCCCAGGACAACAAGACCAACTCCTTCAAGGGCAAGTGGCTGGGGCAGTTCGGCGGGGTGAGCACCGAGGTGATCGCCGGCTACCTGATGATCCGGGACAAGCGGGCGGTGGCCAACGACGTGCCGCTCTTCCTAGTGCAGGGCGACGTCACGGGCAACTGGATCGCCGGCGGTGGCGAGAAATTCTCGCAGAACAACTACCTAGACCAGAACATCGCCGAGCTGACGGCGAACGCGACCTGGACGATGGGACGGCACGCGATCACGGTGGGGACGCACAACGAGAAGTACAGCTTCGTCAACGCCTTCTTCGCCGGCTCGAAGGGGGTCTGGTCGTTCAACAACGTGGATTCACTCGAGGCGGGGCGGGCCCAGCGTTACGAGATCAACCTCCCCGGAGCCAAAGGGCCCGACGGGTGGCTGGCGGACTGGGGGGCCTACCAGATCGGGGCCTACCTGCAGGACCAGTGGTCCCCCACCGACAACCTGACCATCACCGGCGGCCTCCGGGTCGACATCCCCTACGCCGACTCGCCGACCACCAACGCGGCGTTGGCGAGCGACCCCGCCCTGGGCATCGATACCGGCGACTTTCCGTCGGGCAACCTGCTCTTCTCGCCCCGCCTGGGGTTCAACTGGGACGTGGCCAACGACGGCGTCACCCTGGTCCGCGGCGGCATCGGGATGTTCTCGGGCCGGGTACCGTTCGTCTGGATGTCCAATGCCTTCACCGGCACCGGCGGCGAGCAGCTCACCCTGATCTGCACCGGCACGGCCGTGCCGGCCGTGACCGCCGACGTGGACAACATGCCCACGGCCTGCGCCTCGGGCGGGCCGCCGACCCCGCCGCTCGCGAACATCGTGTCCTTCGACTCGGAGTTCAAGTTCCAGCAGGCCCTCAAGTACTCGATCGGCGTGGACCGGCGGTTGCCGGGCGGAGTGGTGGCGAGCCTCGATTTCCTGCACACCCGGAACTACAACACGATGTACCTCGACGACGTGAACCTGGTCGAGGGCCAGGCCAACGCCGAAGGCCGCGTGATGTACGGGACCGTCGCCGCGGGCAGCTCCTCCACCACCCAGAACCGGAAGTCGACCGGGTTCCGCCAGGTGCTGGTGCACACCAACAAGGACCAGGGCTACAGCACCCTGATCACCGCCCAGCTCAACAAGCGGTTCGCCAACAACCTCGAGTTCTCCGCGGCCTACACGTATTCGGAGACCAAGGACGTCTACAGCCTGACGTCGAGCATCGCGTCCTCCAACTTCAATTTCACCTCGCTCGACGGGACCCTGGCCAACCGGAACCTCCGGACCTCGGGCTTCGACACCCCGCACAAGGTCTCCCTCAGCGGCAGCGTCAACCTGCCCCTCGGCTTCATGACGTCGCTGCTGTACACGGGCACCGCGGGCACCCCCTACGCCTACGTGGTCACCCAGGATGCCAACGCCGACGGCGTCACCGGCAACGACCTGATCTACGTGCCGCGGAGCGCCGGCGAGATCTCGCTGTCCAACGCCGCCGACTGGGACCGGCTCAATGTCTGGATCGCCGGCGAGAAGTGCGTCAACGAGCAGCGTGGCCAGGTCATGGCACGGAACAGCTGCCGCAACCCCTGGACCCACTTCGTCGACCTCCGGCTGGCCAAGCGGATCAACACCTTCAGCAGCCAGGCGATGGAGATCACCGCCGACATCTTCAACCTGCTCAACCTGGTCAACAGTGACTGGGGCCTCAACCGGCAGACGTCGGGCTTCGAGGCGGCGACCGGCGTGCTCAACGTCGCGGGGTGGGACGCCGCCAACAACCGGCCGCGGTACTCCGTCGCCAACCCGATCAGCGTGGCGCGGGAGCGGGTCAGCGTCAGCAGCTCCCGGTGGCGGATGCAGCTGGGGGTGAGGTACGTCTGGTAGGCGGTCACGGGTCAGCGGGCGGCGGGCAGGCGGTTAGGTAGTGGGTGGTTGGGCGGTTGGTGGTCACCCCGAGCATCGCGAGGGGGCCGAACCTGATTCGGGCGCCTTCGCTTTGCTCAGGTTGACGGCCACCACCGGCCCAACCACCAACCGCCTAACCGCCCGACCCCCAACCGCCTAGGTCCTGACCTTCCACAGCAGCACCAGCGCCACCAGGAAGAACAGGAGGTTGGGGGCCCAGGCGGCGACCTGCGGGTCGATCAGGCCGCTGATCCCGATGGCGCGGGTCAGGTTGATCAGCAGCAGGTACGCGACCGTGGTGCCGAGGCTGATGGCGACGCCCACGGCGGCGCCGGCGCGGGGCGCCGTCATGGCGAGGGGAGCGCCGAAGAGCGCGATCACGAAACAGGTGGCCGGCACCGCCAGCTTGAGCGCCCGCTCCACCTCCAGCTTCCGGACGTCGTTGTTGGACCGCCGCATGGCCTCGATGTAGGCCCCCAGCTCGCGCCAGTCCATCTCCTTCGGGTCCTTGGCCTCGACCAGCAGGTCGCGGGGCCGCTGGGTCACCGCCCGGAGCCGCATCTGCTTGAACTGGAAGGTGGCGATAACGCCCGAGTCGCTGAGGACGTGGCTCGACCCGACCAGAAAACGCCAGCGGTCGGGCCCGGGCAGGGTGTCGGAGTAGACGGCGCTGTCGGCCACCACCGAGAGGGTCGGGAACTCGGTGCCCTGGCCGAGCCGCTCGAGGACCAGGCCGACCATCCGCTCGGTCTTGGTGTCGAGGCTCCGGACGGTGTACAGCCAGTTGCCGGACCCCCGGTAGACGAAGTTGTACTTCTCGGTCTGGCCCCGGGCGCGGCGTTCCTTCTGAAGCTCGAGCGCCCGGGCCGAGGCACGGGTGGCGACCTCGCTCATCAGGAAACTCAACCCGCTGGCCACCAGGGCGGCGCCAAGGATGGGGAGGATCAGCCGGTGGAAGCTGAGCCCGCTGGCCTTGGCCGCGGTCAGCTCGGAGTTCCGGGCCAGGGGCCCGATGGTGAAGACGGTGGCGAAGAGGCAGGCCGCAGGGATCATCTGCGCCATGCTCTCTGGGATGGTGTAGAGATAGCTCAGGGCGATGGTGCCGGCGGTGAGGTCCCGCTCCAGCAGCCGCCCGACCCGGTCCGTCGCCTGGATCAGGACGTTGATGAGCGGGAAGCCCACCGCGGTCAGGAGGAAGATCCTGATCCACTGGGATAGCAGGTACCGGTCGAGGATCCGCATCTCAGGCCCGCTCCCGCCGGAGCCAGCCGAAGAGGACGTCGCGGAGGTCGGCGAGGTCGCCGCCGCGGGTGGTGCCCGCGGTGCGGCTGGCCGACCGGAGGCCCAGGAGGCCGATGGCGCC
The DNA here is from genome assembly GCA_036390535.1 of Gemmatimonadales bacterium. GTDB lineage: Bacteria > Gemmatimonadota > Gemmatimonadetes > Gemmatimonadales > GWC2-71-9 > SZUA-320. The sequence goes on from DASWBQ010000482.1 coordinate 6,129, forward strand.
GATCAGGACGTTCGGGGCCCACATGGCGACGGCGGGAGGCAGGTAGCCGCGGTCGGCCAGCTGCTCGCCGGCGGTCATGCTGATGTAGAAAATCGTGAAGATCAGCAGGCTGCCGCCGAGGACCAGCCCCATGCCGCCCCGGGGGAAGCGGAGGGCGAGGGCGATGCCGATCAGGACGAAGTTGAAGCAGGCCACGCTGATGGTGAACTTCTTGTGGATCTCGACGGCGAACTTGTTGGCGTCGCGGACCATGAAGAACTGGGTCTCCCGCGCTTCCGACATCTGGCTCGGGCCCGAGAGCGCCACAGCCGGCGGGGCCGCCTGGGCTGCGGCCACGGCCGCGGCGGCAGAATCGGCCGCCACCGGCGCCGGGAGATCCTGGGCCTCGGCCGGCTCCGGGAAGATGTACCTCCCGAGCCATCGCTCCAGGTCACGCCACCGGCCACAGTGCCGGCGGAGCTCCGGTTCGGGGAAATAG
>DASWBQ010000483.1:0-10196 GCA_036390535.1 Gemmatimonadales bacterium
GAGAGGAGAGAAGACCGTCGAGAGTGGACCTACCGCGCCTGATTGACGAACTGTCGGCCATTGTCGGGCCTCGCTGGGTGAAGCACCGCCCGGCGGAGCTGGCGCCGTTCCGCGCCGACGGCCTTCCGACCCACGAGGTGACCCCGGGACTCGCAGTGCTGCCCGGCAACCGCGACGAGGTCATCGCCATCGTCCGGCTCCTCAACCGCGCCGGTGTGCCCTTCGTGGCACGCGGTGCCGGCACCGGCCTCGCGAGCGGGGCGCTGGCCGATGCCAGCGCCGTGCTGCTGGTGCTCACCCGGCTCAACCGGATCCTCCGCGTGGACGGACCGAGCCGGCGCGCCATCGTCGAGCCAGGCGTCGTCAACGCGCGGCTGACCGACGCAGCCGCGAAGCACGGACTCCACTACGCCCCCGATCCCTCCAGCCAGACCGCCTGCACCCTCGGGGGCAACGTCGCCGAGAACGCCGGCGGGCCGCATTGCCTCAAGTACGGCGTCACCACCAACCACATCGTCGAGCTGGAGGTGCTCCTCTCCGACGGCGCCCTGGCCCGGGTCGGCAGCCCGCACGGCGAGCCGTGGGGCCCTGACCTCGTTGCCCTCTTCGTGGGCAGCGAGGGCATGTTCGGGATAGCGCTCGAGATCACGGTCCGCCTGGAGCCGATTCCCGCCGAGATCCGGACCCTGCTCGCCGCCTTCGGCAGCGTGCGGCGGGCCTCCGAAGCGGTTTCCGCCATCATCGCCTCGGGGGTGGTGCCCGCCGCGCTCGAGATGATGGACGGCGCAGTGGTGCACCTGGTCGAGGAATCGATCTACGCCGCCGGCTATCCGCGCGACGCCGCCGCGGTGCTGCTGGTGGAACTCGATGGCCGTCCCGAGGCCGTGGCCGAGGAGGAGCGGGTCGTGACGGACCTGCTCCGGCGACACGGAGCCACGGAGATCCGGGGGGCGAGCACCCCGGCGGAGCGGGCCCGCCTCTGGCAGGGGCGGAAGAAGGCCTTCGGCGCCATGGGGCGGATGACGAGGGACCTGATCGTCCAGGATGCCGTGGTGCCGCGCTCGAAGCTGCCCGAGATCCTCGACCGGATCGCCGCGATCGCGGCCCATCACCAGGTGACGGTGGTCAACGTCTTCCACGCCGGCGACGGCAACCTCCATCCCAACATCTGCTACGACCGATCGGACGCGGGCCTGGTGGAGCGGGTCGGCCACGTCAGCCGCGAGATCATGGAGGCCTGCGTGGCCGCGGGCGGCAGCATCACCGGTGAGCACGGCGTGGGCACCGACAAGATGCAGTACATGCCCCTGATGTTCGATACGCCGACGATGGACCTGATGTGCGATGTGCGGCGGGCCTTCGACCGGGACGGGCGCGCCAACCCGGGCAAGGTGGTTCCGGTGCGGTCGTGCCGCGAGTGGCGGGCGGGAGGCGTGGCATGAGCGACCATGTCCGCGAGCGGGTGCGCGAGGTGCTGCGTCCGCTGACGCTGGAGCAGGACGCCGCCGGCCGGCCGCGGATCGTCCCGCCCGACACCGCGGGCGTGGCCGCCGCCCTGTCCCTCGCCTCCACCGAAGGCTGGAGGGTGCGGATCGAGGGCCGGGGCGGATGGGAGCACGCCGACACCCCGGCAGACCTCGTCGTCAGCACTGCCGCCCTCGACCGCGTGGTGAAGGTCGCCCCCGGCGACCTGGTCGCGACGGTGGAGGCGGGTGCGGCGTATAGCGCGGTCAACCGCCGCCTCGCAGACGAGGGGGTCTGGCTGGCGTGGGATCCGCCCGGGCGGGCCGAGCGGTCCATTGGCAGCATCGTGGCAACCGGCACCGCCGGGCCGCTGCGCCACCGTTTCGGCCCGATCCGCGATCATCTCCTCGGTTGCACCGTGGTGACGGGGGATGGGCGCATCGTGAAGCCGGGCGGCCAGGTGGTGAAGAACGTCGCCGGCTTCGACCTCACCCGTTTCATGGCAGGGAGCTTCGGAGCCTTCGGCATCGTGACCGAATTGCACCTCCGGCTCCGTGCCCGACCGGCCCATGATCTCACCGTCGTCGCGCCGGGATCACGCGACACCCTCACGCTGGCCGGCCGTGACCTGATGGCGCAGGGACTCGACGCCGTGGCGCTGGAACTCCTCTCGCCGGCGCTCGCCGCCGGGCCGGAGTGGGTCCTGGCGCTGCGGCTGGCGGGTACCGAGGAAGGGGTGCGCGCCGAGGCGGAGCGGATCGGGACCATCGCGGCGCTGTCGTGGACTCAGCTGTCGCCCGAACAGGCGGGAGCCGTCTGGACCGGCGCGTCGCGCGGGGCCCTGGCAGGGAGCATCACCCTGCGGCTTGGCGTGCTGCTCGAGGGACAGGACGAGGCGATCGACCTGGTGGCCGAGCACCTCGACACCGGGCTGCTGTCGGCAGGCGCCGGCAGCGGGTCGATCCGATGGACCGGCGACGCCCCGATCGAGCGGCTCAGGGCGCTCCGTCACGCCGCGGCCCGGCGCGAGATCCCGGTGACGCTGGAGCGGGCCCCGTGGGAACTGCGGCAGGCCTTCGGGCACTTCGGGGCATACCGGGAAGGCGTCGGCGGGCTGGTGGCCCGGCTGCGGGCTACGTTCGATCCGCAGGGCGCGTTGCAGGTGGCGGTCAATGAGTAGGGTGGAGGGGCGGAGGGGCGGAGAGGCGGAGAGAGGTGCCGTGGGGGCTCGCTCCGCCCCTCCGCCCCTCCGCCTCTCCGCCCTGGATCCCTGCGTCCACTGCGGCTTCTGCCTCCCTGCCTGTCCCACCTACCTCGCTACCGGCGACGAGGACGACAGCCCGCGGGGCCGGATCGTGCTGATGCGGGCGCTCGAGCACGGGGAACTGGCCCCCACCGATCCTGCCCTCCGCCAGCATCTCGACGCCTGCCTGGGGTGCCGCGGCTGCGAGCCCGCCTGCCCTTCGGGAGTGGAGTACGGACTCGGGCTGGAAACCGTCCGGCAGCAGCTCGCCGCCGCCAACGGCGTCCCGCTCGCAACCCGCCTGGTGTTGGGTGTCTTCGGCCATCGCGCCCTCTGGCGACTGGCGTTCGGTTTCGCCCGGTTCGCCCGGTCGTTGGGACTCACGAAGCTCCTCGCCGGCGGCGGACGCGTCGGGTTCGCGATGGGGATGGTGGAGGCGACTCGGGGACGGGCAGACGGGCAGACGGACAGACGGGCAGCAACTGCTGAGGCCCGCCCGTCCGCCCGTCAGCCCGTCCGCCCGTCAGCGCTGCTCTTCACCGGATGCGTCCAGGCCGTCCTCTTCGACCACGTCCACGCCGCCACCCGCCGGGTCCTCGAGGCCAACGGCTACCGCATAGTGGAGGTCCCGGGCCAGCACTGCTGCGGGGCGCCGCACCAGCACAGCGGATGCACGGTGGATGCTCAGCGCCTCGCCGCAGCCAATCTGCGGCTGCTGGCCGATCGCGCCGACTACGTGGCCGTCAACGCCGCCGGCTGCGGCGCGATCCTCAAGGACTACGGCCACCTGCTCCGCACCGGGGAAGCGACCCGGTTTGCCGCCACCGTGAAGGACGTCACCGAGCTGCTCGCGTTGGCTGGGCCGCGCCCCGGCGCGCCGCTCGATCTCGACGTGGCCTACGACCCGCCCTGCCATCTCCAGCACGCGCAGCGGGTGCACGCCGAGCCATTGGCGGTCCTCGGCGCGATTCCCGGGCTCCGGGTCCAGCTGCTCCCGGGACACGACCGGTGTTGCGGCGGCGCGGGGACGTACGGGCTGCTGCACCCCGAGCTGAGCCAGGCGGTGCTGGCGGACAAGGTCGGGACCATCCGCGACGCGTCCACTCGCCCCCGGGCGATCGTTACCGGCAACCCGGGCTGTACCATGCAGATCGGGGCGGGCCTGCAGGCGGCAGGCCTTGATATTCCGGTTTGGCATCCGGTGGAGGTCCTGGATCTCTCCTACCGGGAGGCGGGGTATTATCCGTCATGAGCATCCCTGCCCCCGCGCCGCGGGTCCTGATCCGGCGCTCCGACGCCGCGATGCTCGGCCTCCGTGAGGGAGCCACCGTCGTGCGGACCGCACCGGCCCTGTTCCGGATTGAAGGGCCAGGCGCCGTCGAGTGCGTCCAGGGCCTCCTGACCAACGACGTGGCCCGGCCCGGGACCGAGAGCTTGATCTACGGGGCGTTCCTGACCAGCAAGGGGATGATCCTGGTGGACTATTGGGTCCTCCGCGATGCGGGCGGACTCACGCTCGTCGCGGACCCGGCAGGGCACGAGGTGTCGCTCAACCTCTTCGCTCGGAGCGTGCCACCGCGACTCGCCAAGGTGTCCGACCGGACCGGCGCATGGGAAGCGCTCTGGTTGCTCGGCACGGGGACGGCGTCGGCAGTGACGGAGGCGGGCCTGCCCTGGCCGGCCGCCGGACGGGTGGCCATCGAGCCGGGTATCCCAGGGTCGCTGGCCGTCGCGCGCCCCGAGCAGCAGGGCCCCTGGCAGGGCGTGATCGTGGCGCCGAGGGAGACCCTCGACGGGGCTGCCGGCAGGCTGGCAAAGGCAGGGGCGGCAGCCGGGACACCAGACGACCTCGAGGCGGCCCGGATCCTGGCGGGGTGGCCGCGCCTCGGAATCGAGATCGAGGAGAAGACCCTGCCCCAGGAGGTCCGCTACGACGAGATCGGCGGCGTGTCGTACACCAAGGGGTGCTACACCGGACAGGAGACGGTCGCCCGGCTCCACTTTCGGGGCCGCCCCAACTGGCTCCTGCGAGGCGTGGCGGGGGCAGGTTCGGCGCCTGACGGGGCACCGGTGGAAGCCGACGGAAAGCCGGTCGGCGAGATCCGCTCGATCCTGCAGCTGGACGACGGCTGGCTCGGCATCGGCCTGCTGCGACGCGAGGTGGAGGTGGGCACGACAGTCGACGTCACCGGCTCGTCCGGAACCGTCGTGGCCCTGCCCTTCCACCTGTAGGGGCAGCCTGCAGGGGCGGCCCAGGCCGCCCACGTTCCTCCTGGCTCCTCGAAAAACGAAACGGCGCCCCACTTGTTGGGCGCCGTTTGGACAACCGGAACCGCCAGGCTTACATCTTGGTGGTGTCAGCCGTGCCAGCAGCCGAGTCCGTCGGGGCGGCCATGCTGTCGGCCGGAGCCGCAGCCGGGGCCGCAGCCGCGGCGGTCTCGGCGGTCTCGGCCGCAGGGGCCTCTTCGGCCTTCGGGGCGCACGCGGCGAGCGCGAACAGGGCGATAGCAGCGAGGGTCTTGCGCATCTTCGGAACTCCGGGGGTGGGTGGGGGTTACAGTGGTTACCCTGATGACCGTCACTGTCGCCGGTCTGATACAGCCCACTAACATACTGGCTGAGAACGTCTTGTCAAGCATTCCCGTCCCACCGGAGGGCGCATGAGCACCGAATCGGCATTCCCCGCTACCCTCGGCGCACTGTCGCGCTCCCGGTGGGGCAAGGCCCCGCTCCGGGGGCGTTCGGTGCGGGATGAGATCCGCACCAACCTCCTGGCCCGCCTGGACCGCGGCGACACGCTCTTCCCGGGCATCCTCGGCTATGACGAGACCATCCTCCCCCAGATCGTCAACGCCCTCCTGGCCCGCCACGACTTCATCCTGCTGGGTCTCCGCGGCCAGGCCAAGACCCGGATCATCCGGGCGCTGACCGATTTCCTCGACGAGCGGATCCCGATCGTGGCGGGGAGCGAGGTCAACGACGACCCCTTCGTCCCGGTCAGCAAGTACGCCCGCGAACTGATCGCCGAACGCGGGGAGGACACGCCGATCGCGTGGCTCGACCGCGAGCACCGCTACGTCGAGAAGCTCGCCACCCCGGATGTCACCACCTCGGACCTGATCGGGGACGTGGACCCGATCCGGGCCGCGAAGGGCGGGCACCTGCTCTCGGACGAGTTGTCGATGCACTTCGGGTTGCTGCCTCGCGCCAACCGCGGCGTCTTCGCCATCAACGAGCTGCCCGACCTGAGCGGCAAGGTGCAGGTGGGCCTCTTCAACATCATGCAGGAGGGCGACGTCCAGATCAAAGGCTATCCGGTGCGGCTGCCGCTGGACGTGCTGCTGGTATTCACCGCCAACCCCGAGGACTACACCGCCCGCGGCAAGATCATCACTCCGCTCAAGGACCGGATCGGCTCGGAGGTGCTGACCCACTATCCGAAGACGGTGGAGCTGGGGATGGCCATCACCGCCCAGGAGTCGTGGACCGACCGGCCCGGCGTCACGGTGCCGGGGTTCATCCGCGAACTGGTGGAGCGGATCGCCTTCGAGGCACGGGACGACCGGCGGATCGACAAGCGCTCGGGGGTGAGCCAGCGGCTGCCGATCAGCGTGCTGGAGAACGCGGTGTCGAACGCCGAGCGGCGGGCGCTGCTGGCGCGCGAGACCGACATCGTCCCCCGGGTGAGTGACGTCTACGCCGCCGGAACGGCGATCACCGGCAAGCTCGAGCTGGAGTACGAGGGCGAGCTGGTCGGCGGCGAGACGATCGCCCGGGAGCTGATCCGCCGCGCGGCGGGCGGGGCGCTCGAGTCGCTGATCGGCGACCTCGACGCCGAGCGGGTGGTGGCGTGGTTCGATGGCGGCGGGGTCCTGCGGCTGACTGGCGAGGAGCCGTCGGCACCGGGGCTCAAGGCGTTCGCGATGGTGGACGGACTGATGGACCTGGTCCGGGCCAGCGGGCTCGAGGGCATCGACCGGCCGGCGGTGGCGTACGCGGCCTGCGAACTGGTGCTGGAGGGGCTGGCCGCGATGAAGCGGATCACGAGGAACGACGACGGCTGGTCGCGGGCGCGGACCGAGCGGAAACGCAGAGAGCCGTAGGCGCGGCCTACCGGGCCGCCCCTACGGTCTCCGAGCTTCCACCGCCTTCAGGATCACCGCCACCGCCCCCTCCACCCCCAGCCGCCCGGTGTTCACCACCAGGTCGTAGTTCACCGGGTCGTTCCAGTCGCGGTGGTAGTACTGCCGGTGGTACCGGCCCCGGTTGGCGTCCGCCTCGAGAACCCGCCGCTCCGCCTCCTTCGCGTCCTGCCCCAGCCGCTCCATCGCCCGCTCCACCCGGTCGCCGATCGGCGCCACCACTTTCACGTGCAGGGTGTCGTTCCGGAGGCCGAGCACCGCCGGCGCGGCGCGTCCCACCAGGATGCAGTTTCCGCGCGCGGCCGCCTCGGCCACCACCTTTTCCGTGATGGGGACCACCTGCTCCTCGGTGAGGTTGCTGAGGGCGCTCTCGGGGTTCACGAATTCGGGCGCGGAAATCGCCAGCGCTCGAGTGAGCCGCTCGATGAAGCTCGGCGCCCGCTCCTCCCGCTCGGCCACTTCCTCCCGGGGGAGTCCGGCCCGCCGGGCGACCTCGTCCACCACCTGGTTGTCCACCAGGGTCCAGCCCAGCGCCTCGGCCACCCGCCTGGCAACCTCGGAGCCGCCGGCGGCGAACTGACGGGAGATGGTGATGATCATGTCTGCAGCTCCTTTTCGGCGGGATGGGGCGGGATGGGGCGGGATGGGGCGGGAGCCTCCAACAGCACCTCCCGCTCTCTCCCGCTCTCTCCCGCTCTCTCCCGTCTTCGGTTGATCAGTATCGTCGCCACCAGCAAACACACTCCCCCTCCAATCGCCGCCGTGGCGCGAACCCCCAGGTGCTCAGCGATCCACCCGGCCTGGAGCGACCCGAACGGCGCCAGCCCGACCACAATGAAGGCGTAAAAGCCGATCACCCGGCCGCGCAGGTGGTCCGGCGCTTCGGTCTGGAGCAGCGTGTTGGTGACGATGGCCGCCACCGCCGCCGCCATGCCGCCTGTCATCATGAGCAGGAACGCCACCCCGTAGACGGGAATCAGCGCCGCGAGCAGCAGCGAGATCGCGATCAGCAGGCCGCCCCGGAGGGCGATCTCGCCCCGCCTGAACCGCGATCCGAAGCCGGCGATGGCGAGCCCGCCGATCGCGGCGCCGATGCCGAAGGCGGAAGTCAGGCCGCCATAGCCCGTGGCGCCGGTGCCGAGGACGTCGCGGGCATAGGCCGGCATGATCGCCAGGAACGACAGCCCGAAGACCGTGTAGGTGGCGGTCATGGTGATCAGGGTGCGGGGCCACCCGGGGGCGAAGATGTACTGGACGGCCTCGCGGAGCGGTGGCGGGGTACGGCGGGGAACGATCAGCGCGGGGTCGAGCCGGATCTGGAACAGCCCCCAGAGGACGGCCAGGTAGCTGGCCGCGTTCACGAAGAAGGCCACCGGGGCTCCGGCCGCGGCCACTACCACGCCGGCCAGCGCGGGGCCGAGGACCCGGGAGGAGTTGAACGCGAGGGAGTTCATCGCGATCGCGTTCATCAGGTTCTCCCGGCCGACCAGGTCCATCAGGAACGACTGACGGACCGGGATCTCATAGGCGGACAGGGTACCGTGGATCAGGGCCAGCGGGATGATCCAGGCGAGGGTGGCATGGCCGGTCCAGGCGACGATGGCGAGCACCAGCGCCTCGAGCAGCATGCCGGTCTGGAGGAGGATCAGGGCCCGGCGCCGGTTCCACCGGTCGGCGAGGGCGCCGCCGTGGAGGGTGAAGAGCAGCACCGGCAGGGCGCCCATGGCGGAGACCAGCCCGACCGCGAAGGCGGAGTCGGTGAGCTCCAGCACCAGCCAGCCGAGGGCGACCCCCTGCATCCAGGTGCCGCTCAGCGACACGAACTGCCCGGTGATGAACAGCCGGAAGTTGCGGTGCCGAAGGGCGGCGAAGGGGGCGAAGCCGGGGGGCATGGGGGGAATCTGGGGGGAGGCCGGAGAGTCGGAAAGTCGGAAGGTCGGAATGAGCGGCGGAGCCAACGGCTTTCGACTTTCCGACCTTCCGACCTGGACGGCACCTATCGTTGCCACGGGGGTAAGTTTGTCGGAGGAGCGCAACGTGCCCCACCAGCATACCTACACCAAGTACCACCCGCTCCTGATCGACCAGGTCAATCTCCAGGACCTGATCGACCAGCTGGGTGACTTCCTGCTCCAGTCGGGGTTCACGGGCGGGCAGTATCCCCATTTCGGCGACGACGAGTTTCCGGAGGACAACCGGTCGCTCGACGCCCTCCGCCAGGCGATCATGCAGGCGCTCCTCGAGTCGGGTCAGCTGACGCCGGAGATGGTCAAGTACCTGCGCGGCGAGTCGACCGGGGATGAGGAGCAGGACGCCGAGATCGAGCGACAGATCTCCGAGCTGATCGACCAGATCGTCCAGCGGCTGATGGCGGAGGGGTACTTGAAGGTGGACGAGGCGCCCCGGGTGCCGGCGGGCCACCAACCGGTGCTCGGGCCGGGCGGGATGGCGCAGGGCGCGGCCCAGTCGGTGCAGTTCTCCCTCACCGAGAAGTCGATCGACTTCCTCGGCCACAAGTCGCTAAGGCACCTCCTCGGCAGCCTCGGCAAGTCGAGCTTCGGGGCGCACGAGACGCCACACCTGGCCACCGGCGTCGAAGTGGAGGCGGCGAGCAAGCCGTATGAGTATGGGGATGTCCTGAACCTCGACGTTCCTGCCACCCTGTCCAACGCCATCGCGCGTGGCGGGCTCAAGGTGCCGCTCGACCTCGACTACCCCGACCTCATGGTACACCAGGCGGAGTACCGGTCATCAGCGGCGACGGTGCTGATGCTCGACTGCTCCCACTCGATGATCCTCTACGGGGAGGACCGGTTCACGCCGGCCAAGAAGGTGGCGCTGGCGCTGACCCACCTGATCCGGACCCAGTTCCCGGGGGACAGCATCCGGCTGGTGCTGTTTCACGACCGGGCGGAGGAGATCCCGCTGTCGGCGCTGGCGGCGGCGCAGGTGGGGCCGTACCACACCAACACGGCGGAGGGGTTGAAGCTGGCGCGGCGGATCCTGATGAGCCAGCGGAAGGACATGCGCCAGATCATCATGATCACGGACGGCAAGCCGAGCGCGCTGACCATGCCGGATGGGCGGGTCTACACCAACGCTTTCGGTCTGGACCCGTTCGTCCTGAACGCTACCTTCCGCGAGGTGACCGAGTGCCGGCGGGCGGGGATCCAGATCAACACCTTCATGCTGGCCCGCGACCACGCCCTGGTGGAGTTCGTGATGAAGGTCAGCGAGATCTGCCGCGGCAAGGCCTACTTCACGAACACCATGACCCTGGGGCAGTTCGTGCTGATGGACTTCATGAAGCGAAAGTCCCGGAGGGTCTAGCCGCCAGGCGTCACATG
>DASWBQ010000484.1:0-3387 GCA_036390535.1 Gemmatimonadales bacterium
GACGGATGGTTGCCTACCTCGGGCTCCTGTCCTAGCTTCGGGCCATCGCCTGCCTCTGGAGCGCCACCGTGCGGCACCGCTTCACCTGGGCCCTCGCCTCCCTGATGCTCTGCTCCGGGTGTCTGGGCAACGAGTTCAACGATCTGTCCGCGCCGGTCGTGGTCATCGTGGCGCCGGCGGCCAACGCGACCATCTCCGGGAGGGTCACGGTTGAGGTTCAGGCCGCCGATGACACCGGTGTCGAGTCGGTCACCCTCCTGATCGACGGCGTGGTCTTGGGGGAGTTGTTCTCCGCGCCGTACAATTTTTCCTGGTCGACGCAGCAGGCGAGCAACGGTCCCCACACCATCCGGGCCGTCGCCGAGGACCGGGTGGGCAACCGGGCCATCGTCGAGCGGACCGTGACGGTCGACAACAGCCCGAGCTGACCCGGCGTATTGACTCCCTGCAGGACCCCGGATAGCTTTGTAAGCCTGTTCGGGACACGGAGTTGGTCCAGCTGTATGGATGTGGGGTGTCCCCCCACATTTTTTTTGATCCCCAGGTGGTCCTGCTGCTCGATCCGCTCACCCTCAGGCTCCGCGACCAGGTCGCCCGGCTCGGTTTCGAGCTGGTCGATGCGCGCATTGCCGGCCCCACTGGCCGACGCAGCATCAAGCTGCGGATCGACCGGCCCGAGAGTCATCCGGGGGCGGGCGTCAGCAGCGAGGATTGCACCGTGGTGACGCGGGCCATGCTGCAGTGGTTTGCGGCGGAGGTCCCGCCGGTCGTGGTGGACGCCTTCGAGGTGTCGTCGCCCGGGATCGAGCGCCCGGTCCGCTGGCCGGAACACTGGCGGCGGTTTCTCGGGCGGCGCGTCAAGGTGCGCGCTCCGGGATTGCCGGGGCGGGTCATCGGGGTCATCCGGGAAGTTCCGGACGACGCCCATGTGGTGGTGGAATTCGAGGGGATCGGTCCCCGGACGCTGGGGCTCGCCGACATTGCCGAGGCGACTCTGGTGGCCGACTGGTCCCGCGCACGATAACCGTAGGAGTGGTGATGGCCGGATCTACCGAAATGCTGGCGGCGTTTCGCGAGTTGACCACCGCGAAGCAGCTTGACCGGAACGAACTGCTGGCCCTGTTGCAGGACGGCATCCATGCGGCCCTGGCCCGGAAGTTCGGGCCCGGCGTCAAGTTCGAGATGTCGGTGGACGAACTGCGGGGCGGCATCCGCGTGATCCGCCTCCGGCAGGTCGTGGAGGCGGTCGAGGACAACAGCTGGCAGGTCAGCCTCGAGGACGCCCGCGACATCGACCCGGAGTTCCAGGTCGGCGACATGCTCGAGGAAGAGGTCCCGTTCGAGGACTTCGGCCGCCTGGCGGTCCAGGCCGCCAAGCAGCGGATCATCCAGCGGGTCCGCGAGGGCGAGCGGACCAAGATCCGCGAGGAGTTCGGCGACAAGGTCGGGGAGCTGCTGTCGGGCGAGATCCAGCAGATCGAGCGGGGCAAGCTGGTGCTGATGCTCAACCGCTTCCGCGAAGCGGAGGCGATCATCCCCTACCGCGAGCAGAACCACCGGGAGCATTTCCATCAGGGCGACACCATCCGGGCCGTGCTCAAGCGACTCGAGGAGACCCCCAAGGGCCCCCGGCTGATCCTGTCGCGGGGCGACCCGATGTTCGTGGCGGCGCTGTTCCGCCTCGAGGTGCCCGAGATGGCCCAGGGCATCGTCGAGATCCGGGCGATCGCCCGCGAGGTGGGCAGCCGGACCAAGGTGGCGGTGATCTCGAAGGATGACGCCATCGATCCGGTGGGCGCCTGCGTCGGGCTCAAGGGCTCCCGGGTCCAGGCCGTGGTCAACGAGCTGAACGGCGAGCGGATCGACATCGTGCCGTGGTCGCCCGACCCGGAGCGGTTCGCCCGGTTGTCGCTGGCGCCGGCGCGGGTCGCGCGGGTCTTCTCCGACCCGGCCACCAAGACGATCCAGGCCGTCGTGGACGAGGACCAGCTGTCGCTCGCCATCGGGCGGAACGGGCAAAACGTCCGGCTGGCCTCGGAACTGACCGGTTGGAAGATCGACCTCTACTCCAGCCGCGAATGGCTGGAGCGCGGTGGCGAGGGGCCGCTGTTCGCCCCGATCCCCTCCGAGGAGGACGTCGTCAGCCAGGTCCCGCTCGCCGAGATGGAAGGCCTGTCCCCCGAGCTGGTGGCGGTCCTCAACGGCGCCGGCTACAACCTCCTGACCGATGTCCTGGACCTCGAGCGCGACGACGTCCTCAAGGTGCCCGGGATGACCCAGCCCCTGGCCGAACAGCTGATGGCCTTCCTCGCCGACCTGACGGCCGAAGAGTCGGGGGAGGAAGGCGCGACGGGATGACCCGGCTGCTCGGGTTGCTCGGCCTCGGCTTGCGGGGCGGCAACCTGGTGGTGGGGGTGGACGCGGTCCGCCAGGCGCTCCGCGCCGGGACCTGCAAGGTGGTGGTGGTCGCGGCGGATGCCAGCCCGCGGGCGGTGGAGAAGGCGGTCCGGCTGGCGGAAGGACGAGGCGTTCGCTGCCTCAAGGGACCGGCGGCGTTGGAACTGGGGGAACGCCTCGGGCGTCCGCCGGTGATGGTGGTGGGAGTGCGCGAGACGGCACTGGCGCGCGGCGTCATCGAAGCCGCGGCCGAGCAGTCGTGACGGAGGAACTGAGTGGTCAAGACCAAAGTGCAGGACCTGGCAACCGAGTTCGGGATCAGCGCCGACCAGCTGCTGACCTTGCTGCGCGACCTGGGGGTGGCGGCGCGCAGCGCCGCCTCCGCCCTCGACGACAGCCAGGTCTCGGCCGTTCGGGTCCGCTGGGAGCGCGAGAAGCGCCGCCAGGCCGAACCCGCCGCCGCACCCAAGAAGGCCGCCCGGCGCAAGACCGCCAAGGCGGCTGAGCCCGAGCCGGAGCCGGCCGAACCGGCCAAGCCGGTTCGCCGTCGCCGCACCGCCGCCGAGGTGGCCGAGGCGCAGGCACAGGCCGATGCCGAGGCCGCGCGGGTTGCCGCCGAGGAGGCGATCGTCTTCGAGCGGGAAAAGGCGGCTGCCGCCTTCGAACGCGCCGAGCCGGTCTCCCAGCCGATGGCCACCATCGAAGAGCGTGCCCGCGCGCTCTTCAAGGACCTCCCCCCGGTGCCGGCCGAAGAGGGTGCGGTGGCCGAGGCTGCAGAACTTCCCCCGCCTGCTGCGGCGGAGGTCTCGGCCGGGGCGCCGGCCGTGGCCGGACCGGCGGTGGAGAGCGCCCCCGCGGACGTCGGTGCCGCACCCGAGGCGCCTCCGGTTCGCAAGCCCTTCATCCCCCCGCGGGTGGCTCGTCCGCCGGCGGGCGGTGGCCCCAAGCCGGTCTTCAGCAGCTCCTCCCCGGCTCCGGCCAGGGGAGGTC
>DASWBQ010000485.1:0-13862 GCA_036390535.1 Gemmatimonadales bacterium
CACGGGAAAGAGGAATGACGACGGTGCCACGACGATGCCGATCAGGATGCCGACCCACACGGCGAGCCCGAGGATGCCCCGCAGATCGTGCAGGCTGACCTTCGGGGACTTGGGGTACTTCACGGAGCTGACCATCAGGACCGCGATCACGATGACCAGGACGCCGAGGAAGCGGTCCTGCAGGTCGAGATAGGCCAGGCTCCGGTCGTAGAAGGCGGTTTGGCTGAAGGGGTAGAACACGGCCAGGGTGCCGCCGGCAGCCGGGGAGGGGAGCCCCGTGAACCAGCCGGACGGGCCGCTGCCCACCATCACGTTGAACCGGGCCAGCCGCAGGGCCGCTGCCACCACGTAGAGATAGCAGATCACCCACGCGAAGTTCCCCCCCCGGGCGAACTCGAGGTGGTACATCAGCAGGGCGGGGGCGACGCCGAAGGAGACCACGTCGACCAGCGAGTCGAGCTCGGCGCCGAACCGGGAGTTGGTCTTGCTGAGCCGGGCCACCCGGCCGTCGAGGCCGTCGAGGATGCCGGCGAAGAGGATGAACCAGCCGGCCCAGAGGAAGTTGCCGCGGGTCGAGGAGACGATCGACCAGAAGCCGAAGAAGAGGTTGCCCAGCGTGAAGGCGCTTGGCGCCACATAGACGACCCGGCGAATGCCGCGGCGGGAAGTCGCGGTCGGCGTGGTCATGGCCACTCCGCGATGATGGTCTGGCCGGCCGCAGTGTGGTCGCCGACTTTCACCTTCACCACCGTCCCGGGGGGCAGGAAGACGTCGACCCGGCTGCCGAACCGGATCAGCCCCATCCGCTCGCCTTGTCGCACCATCGTGCCCTCCCCATGGTCGGTCACGATCCGACGGGCGACCAGGCCCGCGATCTGTCGAACCAGCATCGGTCCGCGGGCGGTGGCGAGCCCGACGCTGCTCTGCTCGTTCTCGCGGGCGGCCTTCTCCCCGGCGGCGTTGACGAACTTGCCGGGGACGTAGGCCCGGTAGCGGATCGTTCCGTCGGCGGGGTAGCGGTTCACGTGGACGTTGAAGACGTTCATGAAGATGGAAACCCGGGTCGAAGGACCGCCAAGGAAGGCGGGCTCCTCGATCGGAATCACGCTGACGACCTTGCCATCCGCGGGGGCGATGACCAGCCCTTCGCCTCGCGGCCCCGGCCGGGCCGGATCGCGGAAGAAGGCGACCACCCAGATCGTCAGCACCCCCCAGACGGCCAGCGGGATCCAGAGCCGGAAATACGCGAGGGCCAGGCAGATCAGCAGTGCCGCGATGATGAACGGCCAGCCCTCGGGAGCCACCCGCATCAGCGTACCTCCAGTTCACGGCCCGTGAGACGACGGTACGCCTCGAGATACCGCCGGCTGGTGGCGGTCACGACCTCGTCCGGCAGCGGGGGCGGGGGCGCCTCCCCGTTCCAGCGACCCTGGTCCCGCAGCCCGGCCAGGTAGTCACGGAGCGGCTGCTTGTCGAAGGACGGCTGGCTCCGCCCGGGCGTGTAGTGGCCCGCCGGCCAGAAACGGGACGAATCCGGCGTCAGGATCTCATCGATCAGGCAAAGGTCCCCGGCGTCGTCGAGGCCGAACTCGAACTTGGTATCCGCCACGATGATCCCCCGGCCTTCGGCGTAGTCCCGCCCGGCCCCGTAAAGCGCCAGGCTCACCTCGCGCAGCCGGTCCGCCAGCGCGGGTCCCAGGCCCTCGCGGACCCGGGCGAAGGGAACGTTCTCGTCGTGTCCCGACTCCGCCTTGGTGGCTGGGGAGAAGATCGGCTCGGCGAGGCGCGACGCTTCGACCAGTCCGGCCGGCATCGGCTCGCCCGCCAGGGTGCCGGTCCGCCGGTATTCCACCCAGGCGCTGCCGGCGAGGTAGCCTCGTACCACGCACTCGAACGGGATCGGCTGGGTACGGCGGACCAGCATGGCGCGCCCGGCCAGCTGGTCCCGCCACGGCGCCAGGGCAGGGAGCGCGGCGAGGATGTCGTCCGCCGAGGCCGCCAGGCAGTGGTTCGGCACGACCGCCGCGAGGCGCGCAAACCAGAAGGCGCTGATCTGGGTCAGGACCGCGCCCTTGAGGGGCACCGGCTCCCCCATGACGACGTCGAAGGCGCTGACCCGGTCGCTGGCGACCAGCAGCAGCCGGGTCGCGTCCACCTCGTAGACTTCGCGGACCTTGCCGCGGCGAAGCAGCGGCAGCGGGAGGGAGCTTCGCGCCAGGGGTGTCGCCGTCATACCGTGATCTCCGCCCGGCGGGCCGAGGCCGCTTCCATCCGGGCCCCGGCCAGCAGGGGGTCGAGGTATTCGGAGAGGAACTCGTCCACCTGCCGGGAGGCCCGACCGGTGTACCGCGAGGGCTCGAGTTCGTTCCGGAGCGTTGCGGCCGGGACCGCGGAGAAGGCGGGATCGGAGGCGAGCCGGTCGAGCAGATCGTTGGAGCCGCCCCGGCTGACCTGGTCGGCGGCCGCCATGCTGTGCCGGCGAATCACCTCGTGGAGCGCCTGGCGGTCGCCGCCGGCGCGGACGCCGAGCATCAGCCAGCGCTCGGTGGCCATGAACGGCATCTGCTCGGTCACGTGCCGGCGGATCACCTCGGTCCGGACCTCGAGGCCGGCGACGATGTTCTCCGCCAAGATCAGGGAGGCGTCGGTGGCGAGGAAGGCCTCCGGGAGGGAGAGCCGCCGGTTGGCGCTGTCGTCGAGGGTCCGCTCCAGCCATTGAGACGCCGCCGTATGGGCGCCGTTGGCCTGCAGCGAGATCACGAACCGGCTCAGGGCCCCGATCCGCTCCGCCCGCATCGGGTTCCGCTTGTACGCCATCGCGCTCGAGCCGACCTGCTCGGCCTCGAACGGCTCGAGCAGTTCCCCCTCGTGCTGCAGCAGGCGCAGGTCGACCGCCATCTTCGCCACCGACTGGGACACGCCGGAGAGCCCATCGAGGACCTGGCTGTCGAGCTTGCGGGGGTAGGTCTGCCCGCTCACCGGGAACGACGACGGGAACCCCATCCGGGTGGTGATCCGCCGGTCCAGCTCGCGGACCTTCCCGTGGTCGCCTTCGAAGAGGTCAAGGAACGAAGCCTGGGTGCCGGTGGTGCCCTTGCAGCCGTGGAACCGGAGCCCGTTCACGAGCCCGAGCAGGGCCTCGATGTCGAGGGCTGCGTCCTGGGCCCAGAGCGTGGCCCGCTTCCCGACCGTGGTCAGCTGAGCGGGTTGGAAGTGGGTGTAGGCCAGGCACGGTTCGTCGGCCCAGCGGCGCGCGAAGGCGCCCAGCCCCTCGGCGAGGGCGACCAGCCGACCGAGGACGAGCCGCAGCGCCTCGCGGAGCACGAGCAGATCGGCGTTGTCGGTGACGAAGGCGCTGGTGGCTCCCAGGTGGATGACCGCGCGCGCGCCCGGAGCCTGATCGCCGAACGCGTGGACGTGGGCCATGACGTCATGGCGGAACCGGCGCTCGTAGCCGGCCACGGCCGCGAGGTCGACGTCGTCGAGGTGGGCCCGCATCTCGTCCAGCGCGGCGTCCGGGATGGCCAGTCCGAGCTCCCGCTGGGACTCCGCCAGGGCCAGCCAGAGCCGGCGCCACAGGCCGGCCCGGTGGTGCGGCCCCCAGAGTCGCTGCATCTCCGCCGACGCATAGCGCTGGCTGAGGGGCGAGAGGTAGCGATCGTCGCTCATCGGAAGGCCAGGTCGGTGAAGGAGAGCTGCCCGTCGCGCTCGAAGTAGAGCCGGAACGACTGCCGGGGGCCGACGCGGTCGAGCGCCCCGGCCAGCTGGTTCGCGCTGGTGATCCGGGTCCGGTTGAAGCCGATGATGACGTCTCCCTGCCGGAGCCCGGTCGCGCCCCGCACTTCATCGGTGATCCGGAAGACCAGCGCTCCCTGTTCGCTGCGGAGGCCCCGCTCGGTCTGAACCGCCGGCGTGACCGTCACCAGCTCCAGCCCGCGCAGGACGTTGACCTTGGCGGCGGTGACCGTCGGGAGATCCCCGGTGACGATCCGTCGCTCGACGGTGCGGCTGCCGTCCCGGACGGTGAGCGCGACCGCATCGCCGACGTGAAGGTCCAGCTTGGCCGCCTCCCAGTCGAGGAAGTTGCGCAGCGGGCGTCCGTTGGCCTCGACGAGGACGGCGCCCTCGCGCAGCCCCGCCCGCGCCGCGGGCCCATCGGGCGCGACCCGGGTCACCGTGACGCCGCCGGAGCGCTTCCATTCGCGCATCGACTCCTGGCCGGCCACCTCGAGACCGGTCCAGGCCCGCCGCACCGCGCCCGCCCGGATGATCTCGTCCGCCACCCGCAGCGCCCGCTCGATCGGGATCGCGAAGCCCAGCCCGACCGACTCTCCGGTCTGGGTGAAGATCGAGGAGTTGACCCCGATCACCTCGCCGAGCGCGTTGGCCAGCGGGCCGCCCGAGTTGCCCGGATTGATGGGGGCGTCCGTCTGGATCATGTCCAGATAGAGGCCCGACTGATACCGGTTGGGGAGGATGTTGCGCCCCGTCGCGCTGACCACGCCGGCGGTCACGGTGGGCTCGGCGTTGCCAAGCAGGTAGGTATAGGGATTGCCGAGCGCCACCGTCCACTCGCCCACCATGAGGTCGCTGGTGCGCCCCATGACGGGCACCGGCATGTCCCGCCGCGCGATCCGCAGTACGGCGATGTCCGTCGTCGGATCCTCCCCGACGAGCGTGGCCTCGAATTCGGTGCCATCCGGCAGGGACACGGTCACCGAGTCGGCGCCGCTGACCACGTGCTGGTTGGTGATGATGTGGCCATCGCGCCGGATCGCGAAGCCGGTTCCGAAGCTCTGGGCCCGCTGCTCGCGCTCACGGGGAATGAAGAAGAAGTCGAAGAAGCCCGGCGTCTCCGTCACCTGGCGGCGGGAGACCGCCCGGATCGAGACCACGGCGGGGGCCACCTTGCCGACCGCATCGACGATGGCGGTTCGCCGCGATGCGTCGAGCCCCTCGGGCCGCGGCGCCGCCTGCGCGGCGGCGGGGGGGGGCCGCAGGTCCGCGCGGTCGCGCTCCTGGCAGCCGACCGCGCCGGGGAAGAAGGCCAGGAGGCACAGCAGCGCACGGCGAGCGGTCATGCGGGCATCTCTCCCAGGTGGAACCAGTGGTCGGGGTAGTCCGCCGCGACGAAGTACAGTCCCTGCGCCGGCGCCGGCGGGCTCGCCCGGACGCCAGGGTCCTGCTTCAGCAGGCGCCCGAGGTCTTCCGGTGACCGGCGTCCAGTCGCCGCGTCGACCATCGTCCCGACCAGGATGCGCACCATGTGGTGCAGGAACCGGTCGGCGGCAACCCGGAACTCCCACCCGCGATGTCCGTCCCGGCGCTCCCAGCGGGCCCGGCGGATTTCGCACCGGCAGTTCCGCTTGAGGCCGGTGTGGACCGCGAGGGCCCGGAAGTCGTGCCCGCCGGTCAGGGAGTTCCCGAGGGCCGTGAGGACCTCCGCGTCGAGCCCGCGACCCACGGCCCACTCGTACGGCCGACGGAAGGGGGAGTGCGCCGCCGCGTCCGTCCCGATCCGGTAGCAGTACGACCGGCCGCTGGCGGACCGCCGGGCGTGGAACCCCGGGCGGGCTTCGTCCAGGCGTTCCACCCAGATGTCCTCCGGCAACAGCGCGTTCAGCGCGTCCCGCAAGGCAACCGGGGTCCACCTCGCGGGAACCACGGCGCTGACCGCCATGCCCAGCGCGTGAACCCCGGCGTCGGTCCGGCCGGCGGCATGGGCCCGGATTGGGACGCCGCAGAGGCGCCCGAGGACCGCCTCCAGCTCACCCTGAACCGTCCGGCCGCTGGGCTGGATCTGCCACCCGGCGAAGCCCCGTCCGTCATAGTGTATCCGTGCGCAAACCGTCCGGTCCATCGCGACCGGAATCTAGCCAGTGCGAGGGGCCTGCGACAAGCGATCAACCGCTGAAAAAATCGCGAGTTAGAGCGTGTCAGTACTTCCGGATGACGCCGACCACGACCCCCTGGATGAGGACCTCGTTTTCCTGGAAGCGGAGCGGAGGCATGGCCTGGTTGGCCGGCTGGAGGCGGATCCACCCGCCCGGTTCGCGGTAGAAAGTCTTCACGGTGGCCTCGGAGCCGTTGACCAGGGCGATCACCATTTCGCCGTTCTCCGCGCTTTGCCGCCCGTGCACCACGACGTAATCGCCGTCCTGGATGTGCTCGTCGATCATGGAATCGCCCGTGACCCGGAGCGCGTAGTTCGGGCCGCCGCGACGGGGCAGCATCGCGTCCGGGACCGCCAGGGACTCCTGGTGCATCAGCGACTCGATCGGGAGGCCCGCCGCCACCTTGCCGAGCAGGGGAATCTCGGTCGCGCCGCTGACGCCGCGCGGGGGCAGGACTTCGACCGACCGGCTTTCGTTGTAGCTGCGCCGGATATAGCCCTTCCGCTCCAGGTTGGTCAGGTGCTCGTGGACTGTCGCCAGCGAGGCGAAGCGGAACTGCTCCGCGATTTCCTCGAAACTCGGGGCGTACCCGCGATCCCGGATATAGGTCTCGAGGTAGCTGAGAATCTCCCGCTGGCGCTTGGTGAGGGGCATGACGTCGATCCCGAAGAGAGGCCGAATCAAGCTACCCGAAGAGGAGCCGAAGCGCAAGGATGCCGGGCCGCTTCCCCCATCGGGAAGGTGTTAGCTTGATTCATCTTGCCATGACTCCGATGCCTTCCCGCGCCCCCGGCGGTTCTCTGCGATGAGCCTGGACGCCGCGATCCTTCCCGCGTCGTACGTCGAGGAATTGGTGCGCGCCCTGCTGCGCGCCCTCCGGGCCTTTCAGATGTACCTGCCCAACAACCCGATGTACCAGCGGGGCGCCCAGCATCTGCAGGAGGCCTTCCTTCCCGTCTGGGCGGTACTGGGCGAGCTGACTTTCACGGTCACCGAGACGGACCTGACCTGGGAAGGCGAGGTGGTCTACACCCAGCCCAACAAGGCGGAGAGCTTCGCGTTCTGGCTCTACAAGGACGGCATGCGCTCGTTCACGCTCCGGAAGGGCTGTGAAGAGGACGAAGCCGCGCGGTTGCTGCAGACCATCTCGCTGGCCAGGCAGCTTCCCGCCGATGCCTCGGATGATCTCCTGACCCTGCTCTGGGAGCAGGAGTTCACCCGGATCTCCTATCAGTTTGCCGAGGTCATCGCCGAGCCGCTGGTGCTGGACCCTCAGGCCCTGGCGCTGGCGGCCGGGAGCACTCCGCCCGAGGTGGTACGCGAGCGGGTGCGCGAAGAGGCCGCCGAGCCCCGGCCCGCGGGGATGGTGGACCTGGAGGAGTTCGACGCGACGCTGTACTTCCTCGACGAGGTCGAGATCGCCGAATTGACGCGCCAGGTCGAGGAGGAATACCGTCGCGATCTCCGCCTCCCCGCGCTGGAGATTCTGTTCGACCTCCTGGAGTTGCAGACTGACGCGGCGGCCCATGAGGAGACCGCCGAGATCCTCGACGTCCTGCTCCCCAACCTCCTGAGCCGGGCGGCGTTCCCGACCGTCGCGCTGATTCTCCGTGAGGTGAGAACGGTGCTCCAGCGCGCCCGGCAGATCGCGCCGGAGACGCGGACCCGGCTGGAGGCGATCGGGCACCGCCTGAACGAGCCTGCCACGATCACCCAGCTGCTCAGCCTGCTCGACGAAGCCACGGTCCTGCCGCCGGAAGCCGACCTCGGCGAGGTGCTTGGCGAACTCCATGCGCCGGCGCTCGGGGCCATCCTCGCCTACCTGCCGCGGCTGGTGTCCGTCCGCGTCCGGACCATCGTCGGGGCGGCGGCGGAGCGACTGGCGGCGGCCCATGGCGCCGAACTGCTCCGCCTGCTCGGTACGCTCGAGACCGAGGCCCTGCCAGGCGCCATCCAGCTGGCCGCCCGGCTGGGCAACCTCGGTGCGATCCCGGTCGTCGGCGAACGGGTCCGGCATTCCTCGCCTGACGTGCGGCTGGCTGCGGTGGAAGCCCTGGCGCTCTTTGGCACGCCAGCAGCGCTGGCGGCGCTGGAACCGGCGATCGAGGACGTGGAACGCCCGGTCCGGGCCGCCGCGGTGGCCGCGGTGGCGCGCCGGGGCTTCGGCGGGGCGCTGCGGCGGCTCGAGTCGATCGTGCAGGGACGGAGCGGCGTGCCCTTCGAACGAGCCGAACGACGGGCCGTGTTCGAGGCCTACGCCGCGGTGGCGGGGCCCCCCGGGCTGGAAGTTCTGCGGGACGTGGCCCTCCCGACCGGGCTGTTCAAACGGAAGGCCCCGAGCGAGGTGCGGACCTGCGCGGTCTATGCCCTGGGCCGGCTCCGGACCCCGGAGGCGCGGTCCCTGCTGGCGCAGCTCAGCACGGACAAGGACCTGCCGGTCCGGCACGCGGCCTCGACCCTGCTGCGGGATTGGCCGGCCTGATGGGATCCTCCGTCCGGCCCGGGGCCGAGGTCCGGGACGAGGGGTTCTTCCGGCAGGCGGGCCGCGCCTTCCTCGTCTCCCTCTACGCGGCGCTCCGCAGCCTCCGGCTGTATCCGGTCGAGAACGCCGCGGTCCAGCGGAGTCTCGACGACCTGCTGCAGGCCGCGGCGGTCATCCTGAGCCGGGAAGGGGAGATCGAGATTCGGCTGTCCGGGGACTTCCTGTTCGTGAACGGGACCCGGCTGCGGCTGGAGATGGACAACTACGCCTCCTTCAGCAACATCCAGACCCTGCTCCGCGCCTTCGACATCGAGCGGCTGGTCGTGCACGACGAGATCGAGCGGCGGGAGTGGCAGGCGTTCCTCAGCATTCTCCTCAACCTGGCCGACACCGGCAACGCCGAGGAGCGGTTCCTGGCCCTCACCGAACGCCTGACCCAGGCCGGGGTCGAGCGCCTCACGGTGGTCGAGGGACGGGGGCCGGGCCTGGACGCCGAGGCCTCGCGCGAGCAGGCCAAGCGTACCTACGCCCAGGGCGTCGCGGTCACCAAGGAGGTCGTGAACAGCATCCGGCTTGGGCGCACGACCAACGTCAAGAAGGCCAAGCGGGCGGTGCAGCTGATCGTGGACCAGGTGCTCAACAACGAAACCTCGATCCTCGGGCTGACCACGCTGCGGGACTACGACGAATACACGTTCACCCACTCGGTCAACGTCTGCATCTTCGCCATCGCCATCGGCCGCCGCATGGGGCTGACCAGGCTCCAGCTGTACGACCTGGGGCTGACCGCGCTGCTGCATGACGTCGGCAAGGCCCGGCTTCCCCTGGATGTGCTCAACAAGCCGAGCGGGCTGGACGAGGACGAGTGGCGGATCCTGCAGACCCACACGTGGCAAGGCGCCCTGATCCTGTTCGGGTTGCGGACCAGTTTCGACGAAATCCCCTACCGCTCGATCCTGGTCGCCCACGAGCATCACATGAAGGCCGACCTGACCGGCTACCCGCGCCACCTGCGACGGCGATCGCTGGGCGTGTACTCGCGCCTGGTCGCGGTGGCCGACGGGTTCGATGCGGCCACCAGCCGGCGGGCCTACCAGACCGTCCCGATCGAGCCCGACGAAGTTCTGCGGGAGATGTGGAGCAATCCACGGCGCGGCTACGACCAGGTTATGGTCAAGGCGCTGATCAACGTCCTCGGCATCTACCCCGTGGGGACGGTGGTCATCCTGGACACCTTCGAGGTCGGCGTGGTCGCCGGCGCGAATCCCGACCCGCAGCATCTCAACCGGCCGCTGATCACGCTGGTGCTGGATGAGAATGGCGCCCCGGTGCCCGCGCCCGGTGAGACCATCAACCTCGCGGACCGCCGACCGGACGGCGGGTTCGCGCGCTCCATCGTGAAGGTCACCAGCCCGGAGCGGCATGGCCTCGACATCACCGCCTATTTCCTCTGAGCCGGTCGCGCCGGCGACCGTCCAGCAGCTGCGCGCCTACGCCCGTGTCCTCGCCGTGGGTGGGGGAGTGGTCCTGGCCCTCATGCTGGCGCGCGACCAGCGCTGGCTGGACCAGTGGCCCCAGCTGCTCGGCCTCGCCACGGCCGTGGCGGCCATGCGGGTCGCGCCGGTTCGGCTGAGCAAGTTCTCCTACCTGACCCAGACGGGGCTCCCGGCCCTGGTGGCCATCCTGGTCGCGGCCCCTTCCACCGCCCTCCTGGCAGTGGGGCTGGGCACGGCCCTCAGCGACGGACTCGTGCTCCGGAAACCGCTGGGCGCGATCCTGGTGAATAGCGGCCGCGAGATCCTCACCCTGGCCGCCGCCGCCGGCTACTTCTATCTCGCGGGGCGCAGCGCCGGCCCGGTCGGGCTCGACCTCGAGCAACTGCCGGCCGGCGTGGTACTCCTCGCCAGCTACTTCATCGCCTCGCGCGGCCTCTTCTACTACAGCCTCCTGGCCAGGGGCAAGCTGCCACTGCAGGAGCGGCTGTTCATCCTTCGCTGGGAAGTTCTGGCCTTCCTGATCACCACCATGGCCGTGGCCGTGGTGGCCTGGGCCCTGCACAGCCTGACCCCGGCTGGCTGGGTGGCCACCCTGGCGGCCCTCGGGGTCGTGGGCCTCCTCGCCCGCACCATCATCGAAGAGGCGATCGCGGCGGAGGACCTCAACAAGGTGCACCTGATGCAGGCGGCGCTCACCGGCAACGTCAGCCTGCAGACCGCCCTCGAGCAGATCGAGCAGGATGCCCACCGTCTGGTCGACTGGGACGACCTGCGCGTCTACCGCCTGGCCGGGAACGCCCCGGTCCTGCTGTACCGGAGCGGGATCGGCCGGGTCGGTCGCGAGGAGCCGGACCCGGCGCTGGTCGCGCTGCGCGAGACGGTGCTCCGAGAGGGGCGGACCCTGAACCTGGCGGACGCGCGCGCCGAGGCGGGTGTGGCGGCCGCGGTGCCCCCGGTGACCAGCGTGGTGCTGCACCCGCTCAAGTTCTCGGAACAGACCATCGGCACCCTCGAGGTCGAACACCGCAAGCCCCGCTTCTACCGGGCCCGCGACCTCAACGCGCTGACCGCGATCGGGAACCAGATCGCCACGGCGATCCACATCGCCGAACTTCGCCGGCCGCTGCTCGAGACCGTGGAGGAGATAGGCGGGCAGGTCCGCTCGCTGGTCCGTGCCGCCGATTCGTTGCGGGGGTCGTCACGGACCCTCGCCGCGGCGTCGGAATCGCTGCAGCTCCGCGCCGGGCAGCAGGAGGAGTTCGCCCGGCGGGGGATCGAAGCCACCGCGGTCCTGGCCGACGCGGCCGCCACGACGGCGATGCGCGGTGTCCGGGCGGCGGGGGTGAGCCGGGAAACCGTGACGGCCGCCGCCCGGCACCGGGATGCCATCGGCGATGCCATCCGGCGCCTGGTCGACGTGCAGGGCGTGGTGGCCGGCAGCGCGGCACACGTGAGCGCCCTGGGCCAGGCCGCCGGACGGATGGGCACCCTGATCGCCGGGATTCGTGAGGTTGCCGAGCTTACCAAGCTGATCGCGCTGAATGCGACCATCGAGGCGGAGCGGGCCGGCGGGCAGGGCAGGGTGTTCACGGTGGTGGCCGAGGAAATCCAGCGGCTGGCCGTCCAGACCGATCAGACGGCCCGCGATGCCTCCAGCCTGGCGGGCGACATCGCCAGCGAGGTGCAGGGCATTCTCGGCCAGATGTCCCTGGGGCAGGAACTGGTCGCCGGTGTCGGGACGGTCAGCGCGGATGCGGCGCGAGCGCTCGAGGCGATCATCGAGGCGGCCCGCGAGGCCGGTGACCAGGCCGGCTCGATCGCCGCATCGGCCGCCGACGGCGAGCAGGCGGCCCAGCAGCTCGCCGAGCAGCTGCGCCGTCTGGCCGACGCCTCGCGTCAGACCCGTGGCGACGTCAGCCTCCTGGCGAACCAGGCGTCCGCGGCGGCTCGGGGCCAGGTGGAACTGGAGGAAGCGATCCATCACTTGGAACGCGTGGCCGCCGAGCTCCAGCGGATCGCCCGGCATTTCGTGGTGGGGGCGTGAGTCCGTCCCTCTCGTACGAGGGTCTCCCATCGTGGTCGGCGGTGGGCGGGCCGCGCCTGGCGCACGTCCAGCGGGTGGTCGCCCTGGTGACCGATTGGGCGGATGCCATGTCCGTGGATCGCGACGAACGCGCTCGATGGCTTCGCGCCGCCTGGCTGCACGATGCGCTGCGGGATGCGCCCGTGGAGCAGCTGCTCCGCCTGGCCCCCGACGAGGCCGGCCCGGTCGAGCTGCTGCATGGGCCGGCGGCGGCGGCCCGGGCGTCGCACGAGGGAGAACCGGATCGGGGCGTGCTCGACGCCGTGCGCTACCACTCCGTCGGTTGGCCGGGGTGGGACATGGCCGGTGTGGTCCTCTACTGCGCCGACTTCCTCGAGCCGGGCCGGCGGTTCGAGCCCGAGGCTCGGGCGGAGCTGGCCCGCCGGTTCCCGGACCAGCCCCACGAAACTCTCCGCGAGGTGGCCCGCTGGCGGCTCCAGTGGCTGGTCCGCTCCGGGTGGGCGATCCCCGAGCCGACGTGGCGGTTCTGGAACGGCCTCTTCGGCCCGCGGCCATGATCCGGCCTCGCCCGCTGGGGTGGCTGGTCCTCGCGGTCGCCGGGTGCGCCCGGCCTTCCCCTGGAGCAGAGGCCGATGCGCCCGCCCTCGGCAACCAGCAGCGGGTCGTGGCTGAGGTGCTCAACGCGTCGGGGACATCGTCCCCCCGCCGGGGCTTGGCGCGGATCGGTGCGCGCTATCTGCGCGAGCGCGGTGTGGACGTGGTCTACTACGGGACCGCGGACACGATGGTCGACTCGACACTCGTGCTGGTGCGGCGCGGCGATCTCGAGCGCGGCCGGGACGTTGCCCGCGTGCTTGGCGGGACCGGCGTGGTTGCCAGGCCGGACAGCACCCTGCGCGTCGATGTCACGGTGCTGCTGGGCCGCTACTGGTCTCCGGGACCGGACCCGCGTCCCTGAACGCCAGTACCAGGTCCGCGACGTTGGTTCCGGTCGGCCCGGTGTGCACCAGGGCCCCCACCGCCGCCAGGGCGTCGTGACTGGCATGCGCCGCCAGCGCCAGCGCGGGATCGCCACCGCTCTGCCGGATCCGATCCCACGTCTCCCGGTCCACCAGCGCGCCCGCTGCCTCCGTGGGTCCATCGCGACCGTCGGTGCCCGCGGCCAGGAGCAGCACCGTCGCGGCGGCACGCCGCAACGTAGCGGCGGCTGACAGCGCGAGCTCCTGGCACCGGCCGCCGAGCGCCTGGTGCCCAGCCGGGAGCTGGACCGTGGTTTCTCCCCCGGCCACCAGGAGCACCGGCCCGGGGCCGGGGATGGCGAGCACTTGCCGGGCGAGCCGCGTACCCCACTCGGACGCCCCGCCCTCGAGATAGCCGTCGACCATGGTGACCGTCCAGCCCAGGCGCCGACCCGCCTCCGCAGCGGCCGCCATGGCGATGCGGTTGGAGACTACGATGCGCGACACCACCCGCTCCGACGCCGGGAGCTGGGGAGGGGCACCATCTCCGGCGGCCCCGGCCAGCGCGTGGAGACGGGCCACCGCTCGCGCGGGCATCCGGTGGTCGATGCCGGCGGCCGCCAGATGCTCCAGTACCTCCGCGGCCGGTGTCCGGTCGGGGATGAGCGGTCCCGATCCGATGGCTGCGAGGTCGTCGCCGGGGACGTCCGAGACCACCAGCTGCAGGATCGGGCGGTCACCGAGCGCGGCGAGCAGCTGGCCGCCGCCCCAGCGGGACAGCCGCTTCCGAACCTGGTTCATTCGCCGGATGTCCAGGCCGGATTCGAGCAGAACCCGGTAGCTCTCCTGCAGGTCGGCCTCGGTGAGTCCGGTGGCGGGCCCGGCGATCAGGCTGGTCGTCCCGCCGGAGAGCAGCACCCAGACGGGCGCGGAGGAGGGCAGCCGCTGGCACAGCCGGCCGAGCGCTTCGGCTGCCGCAGCCGAGCA
>DASWBQ010000486.1:0-2422 GCA_036390535.1 Gemmatimonadales bacterium
CGACTCACGACTCACGGCTCTCGACTCACTCGGCCAGCGTCAGCTCGTAGGTCACCGGGATGTCGGGGTTGAGCGAATGGATGACGGAGCAGTACTTCTCGATGGAGAGGTCGATCGCCCGCCGGGCCTTCGCCTCGTCGAGGCCATCCCCCGCGATCGTGAAGCCGAGCTGGATGGTCAGGTAGCGCTTGGGATGCTCCGGCGCCCGGCGCCCGGTCACCTGGATGTCGCAGCGGCGGATGGACACCTGCATCTTCTTGAGGATGCTGACCACGTCGGCCCCGCTGCACCCGGCGATCGCCACCAGGAGGAGATGCATCGGCCCGGGGGCCGTCACCACGTCAGCGTCGACGGTCGCGGCGGGAGCCCCTTCCGGCCCGCCGTCGAAGCGCATGCCGGAATGCCAGCGGACGGTCACCGTGCGGACATTGGAGTCGGGAGTCATTGCCGTCGTAAGGCGTTAGGCGTGAGAAACCGGCCCGGCGAATGGGCACGGAGGAAAACTAACCTCATCCTCTCTCGACTCTCGACTCTCGACTCTCGGCCTACGACTCACGACTCCCCGTTCCCCAGGGCCCTCGCCTCTCGCCCGGCCACCCGCTGGTAGTCCCAGATGGCGTACAGGGCGACCGCCCCCGTGGCCCAGGCCATCGGCCGCAGCAGCGGGCTGTCGAGCAGGAACGCCACCAGCGTGAGGCACTGGCCCAGGGTGACGGCCTTGCCGCCCGCGCGGGCGGGGATCGAGGCGGGGCGGCCGCGCACCGTGACGACCGCGAACGCGACGGCGGCCACGATGTCCCGCGCCAGGACGGCAAGGATCTCATACCAGCGCAGCGACCCGGAGAACAGGACCACGCCGAAGGCCGTCGCCATGAACAGTTTGTCCACCACCGGATCGAGAAACACGCCGAAGCGCGAGGACCCGATGCGCCGGGCGATCCAGCCGTCGAGGAGGTCGCTCGCGGCCGCGAGGGCCAGGATCACGCTCCGCCAGAGGGGATCGGGGGTCAGCGGAAACGCGACCGCCAGCGGCAGGCGCAGGACCGTCAGCCAGTCGGCCAGCGTCCAGCGCTGCAGCAGGCGGCGCGGGGTCCCTTCCATCACCCGGTCCTCGGCGACCCGCGGACCACGCCCTCGATCCGCGCGCCGAAATCCAGAGAGCGGCGGGCGACCTCGTGCACTCGTTCGGACGTGACGGCCCGGTAGGGCACTTCCCCATCCACCAGTTCCCCGAGTCCCTCACCCTGCAGCCAGGCGTCGAGGATCTCCCCGGCCAGGGCCCCCGCGCTCTGGCGGCTCACCTCGAGCTGGCCGGTGAGGTAGTTGACCGCCCGCTCCACCTCCGCCGCCTCCGGCGGGTGATCGCGGAACCGTTCCAGCTCGATGGCCATGGCCTCACGCGCCTCCGCCTCACGCTCGGGAGAGGTGGCGATATACGTGAGGAGCGCGCCGGTGGTGCGACGCTGCCATGGCGTCGCCGCCACGGTATACGCGAGCGAACGGCGGTCCCGCAGCGCCTCGAAGAGCCGTCCCCCCAGCCCACCGGCGATCGAGGCCCACACCTCCGCGACGTGGCGGTCGGGCGAGCGCCGGTCCGGCCCGGGAAAGAGCATCGCCAGGGCGGTCTGTGCCTTGTCGCGGGTCTCCACTTCGAGGTGAGGCCGCAGAACTCCGGCGTCCGGTCCGCCGAGCGCCGGGCGGACGGACGCCGAGGGTGCCGCGTCCGCGAAGACGCCGGCGAGCTGCCCCGACGCCGCGTCCGGGTCGAGGTCCCCCACGGCCACGACCGTGACCCGGCCGGACGAGGTCATGGCGCGGTGCCACTGCCGGACGTCCTTCGCCGACAGAGTGTCCACCGTGCCGGGCAGTCCGATCACGGGGAGGCCATAGCCGGACCTACCGAAGGCCGCCCGGAAGGCCAGCTGCACGGGATAGCGGAACATGTCGTCCGCCAACTGGCGGGCATCATCGGCCAGGAGCCCGCGCTCGATCGCCACGGCGGTCTCGGCGTAGGCGGGCTGGTGAAGCACCAGGTCGAGCAGTGCCGCCGCCTCGGCCAGGTGCTCCGAGAGCACCGAGCCCTGGAAACCGAACCAGTCGGCGGTGATCGCGGGAGCGATCGCTCCGCCCAGTCGCTCCATCGCGGCCGCCAGGTTCGGCCCGTCGTACCGGCCCGCTCCCCGGATGGCTCCCCGCACGGCCAACGCGCCGAGTCCGGCCTGGTCGGGCCGCTCCGCCGCGGTCCGCATCCGATACACCCCCACCGTCACCGTGGGGACGCCGGGCCGCCGTCGGAGCAGGAGGTCCGCACCAGGCAGGGCCACGTGGGTGACCGCGCCGGTTCGGGCCGTCGGCTCGCGCCGCGGCGCGGCGACGACCAGGCGCGGCGGCGCCAGCGCAGCGCAGTCGGGGCCAAGAGGCC
>DASWBQ010000487.1:0-14503 GCA_036390535.1 Gemmatimonadales bacterium
TGGAGTACGGCGGGACCAAAGCGGCGTGCGGGACGATCCTGCTGTGGACGAAGCGGTGAAGGGGTGACCCGTGACATACTAGAGGCGGGAAGAACCGCAGCGGGACCAGTCGCGGCGGGAGAAACTGCGGCGGGAAGGGGGCAGGGGAGATGAGCATCGGGCTGTGGCGGACAGACCGGGCGCTGGCGCAGCGCCTGGAGCTGGCGGAGGCGACGAGCAACGCTTCCTTCGTGGAGGCCCGGGCCCGGCTCAGTCCAGCATCGGGGGCCGAGTGGCGCGACATTGCGGGGACCTACGCGATGTTCGACGGCCCGGAGTCCCCCATCACTCAGACCTTCGGGCTGGGGATGTTCTCGCCGCTGAGCGAAGCCGATCTCGAGGCGATCGAGGACTTCTTCTCGGACCGGGGGGCGGACACCAGTCACGAAGTCTGTCCGATGTCCGATCCCTCGCACCTCTCGCTGCTGTCGGCGCGGGGGTACCACCCGATCGAATTGAGCAGCGTCCTCTGGCGGTCCCTCGACCACCTCGCGCCGGGGACCGCGACGGGTGTGACGGTCCGGCCGATCGAAGCCGGCGAGGAAGGGCTCTGGGCCGAAACGTCGTCAGCCGGGTGGAGCAGCGAGCCGGCCGTGGCCGACCTGGTACGCGGGCTGGCCGAGATTTCGGTGCGTGGTGGGGCGACGGCGTGCTTCCTGGCGGAACACGAGGGGCGGCCGGTGGCCGCCGGCGGGCTGTTTCTGCACGAAGGGGTGCTGCTGCTGGCCGGGGCGAGCACGGTGCCGGCGTGGCGGGGCCGGGGGGCCCAAAATGCGCTCCTGGCCGAGCGGCTTCGATGGGGGGCGGCGCAGGGGGCCGACCTGGCGATGGTGGTGACGCTGCCGGGAAGCACCTCGCAGCTCAACGCCGAGCGCCAAGGCTTCCGGATGGCCTATACCCGGACCAAGTGGCGCCGGCCATAACCCCGGCTCCTGGAAAAGCGAGCGGCCAGCCCGGTTTCCCGGGCTGGCCGCTGCCGTGAAGCGGAACGCCTTACTTGGCGATCTTGGTGACCCGCTCGGCCGCCGGACCCTTGGCGCCCTGCACGATGTCGAACTCGACCTGATCGCCTTCGGCCAGCGACTTGAAGCCGGAGCCCTCGATCGCCGAGTGATGGACGAAGCAATCCTTGCTGCCATCCGCCGGCGTGACGAAGCCGAAGCCCTTCGCGTCATTGAACCACTTCACAGTACCAGTCGTACGCATTTGTTCTTTCCTCACCTGCTGGGTCGGCCCCCCGGGTATCCCGTTGCTGCCGACACTTTGCCGTGACAAACCCTCACGGAAGGGGGCGTTCCCGCAGCGTGGGGACTATCCCCGACGTTGCCCGCGATCGTCGATGTAAAAAAAGCCCAGGTGTCTGGGCCCTTGGTACACTCGGAACTTGTCCGCGCACTGGCGCTTCGACCGCAACGTCCAAGATAGCCAACCGGGGGCCGGTACACAAGAGGGAAGAGGGTCCCTCCGGGTCATTTCGCGGTGAAGACCTTGACCCAGTCGACCTGCATGGGGCTGCCGATTGTCACGTGCTCCGGATCGAGGCCCCAGAAGAACACGCCCCCCACCGCGAGGTTCAGGGTCAGCTTCTCCCGCTTGCGATAGAGGCTGGGCACGTAGCCGCCGGTCTTCACGTCCACCACCTGGCCATCGAGATAGAAGGTCAGGGCGTCCTTGGTCCAGGCCACCTCGTAGACGTGCCAGCAGTCCGTCAGACTGGATTGGCTCTGGATGACGATGGCCGAGTTCTGGACCAGGTTCACGCCCGACCGGCGGCCGAAGTAGTAGGCGGTCTGGTACTGGAACGGCATGTTGCCACGAGCCTCGAGGATGTCGATCTCACCCTGGGTGGGCCACGGGTCACCGTAGCTCCAGAAGGCGGGCCACATCCCGTACCCCGAGGCGATCCTGATCCGGGCGGCGAAGCGGACCTTGTTGGCGGTGGATCCGGCTCCGAAGAGGGTCTTCGACTCGATCCGGCCGGAGGTGAAGCCGAAGGTCTTCGGCGTGGCGTCGTAGGGGTTGGTAACGCCGGTGACGGTCTCCTTGACGGCGGCAATCGTCAGGATGCCCTCGCTCAGCGAGAGATTGTCGACGTCGTTCTGGTAGTACTGCAGCTCGTCGTTCCAGGCGCCGCCGGTCCAGATGTTCCACTTGGACAGGTTGGTCGAGAAGTCCTCGACCCAATGCGGCGTCCACCCGGAAGGCGCGTAATCGCCCGGGTCGGCTGGGCAGCCGCCGAAGGTTTCGGCGAATGCGGGCCCGGCGCCGGGTGCCCGCTCGGGGGCACCCGGGCCGGTGGGATCGGTGGTGCAGGCCGCCAGGAACAGCAGCAGGGCGGCGGCCGAGACGCGACGGCCAAGACGACGGGAGAGGGCCATGAAGACCAAACCTGCCCCCGAAATCCGGGCTTGGCTAGAGGCTTACTTCGCCGGCACCACCACCGCGTCGATCACGTACACTACGCCATTGCTCGCCTTGGCCTTGCCGAGGACCTTGGCGTCACCGATGTAGGTGTCCTCGCCCCTCTTGGAGAAGGTCACCGGGGTGCCGTCCGCCATGGACATGGTCATCCCGTCCTTGAACTCCGAGAGGGCCCAGATGGATGTGGTGACATGGTGCCGGAGGACGGCCTGCAGCTGGGCCAGGTTCTCGGGCTTGAGCAGGGTCTCGACGGTGCCGGCCGGGAGCTTGTCGAAGGCGGCGTTGGTGGGGGCGAAGACGGTGTAGGGGCCGGAGCTGGCCAGCACATCGACCAGGCCCGCCGCCTGGACCGCGGCGACCAGGGTGGTGTGGTCGGGTGAGGCGACCGCCACCTGGACGACGTTCTTCTCCGAGGTGGTGTCCTGGATGGAAGCCATCCCGGTGGCCGCGGGGACGTTTGCCGCAGCGGCAGGGGCCGAATCGGCCTGCGGCTGGCAGGCGGCGAGGACGAGGAGGAGGGACGCGGCGGGGCGCATAAGGGGGCCTCGGGGTTAAAGGGGATATTCACATGATGATAATATTTAGAAAGATAGAGAGGAAGAGAGGAAGAGAGGAAGAGAGGGGAGACCGGGGAGGGGAGAGTGGAAACCCCGGGGAACCGTGACTCGTCAGGCCTCGCGGGGTATCATCAGACCGGACAACTCTACCTGCGAGTGAACATGACCGACCCGAATGCGAGCGCGTCCGAGGGGCGCGAGGAGATCAAGGCCCGGTGGGCGCGGCTCCGCGCCGAGCTGGCCGGCGAGCTGAAGGAACTCCGGATCGACGCGGCGGAAGGGCTCGACAAGCTCGACAGCCGGATCCAGGAGTGGCGGGACAAGACCACCGTCGATGATAAGGCGACCGAGGTGTGGGAGGACGTCGAGGCCAAGGCTCGCAGCGTCTGGGAGGACCTGAAGGCGGACTGGCGGCGGCGACGCCAGCCGCCGGAACCGGAAGTGGAGGTCGAGGCAAAGAGTGAAAAGTGAAAAGTGACAAGTGAAGAGTGAAAAGGGGCATGCCGGCACATGACACGTGACGTGCCCAGCGGCGGAAGGAACTACCAACCCGAGGGCGCATGGCGGAACTGAAGACCAAGCCAGGGAGCGGGAGCGTCTCCAAGTTCCTGGCCGGGATCGCCGACGAGGCGACCCGGAAGGACTGTGAAACACTCGTGAAGCTGATGCGGTCGGTGACCCGCGCCGAGCCGGTGATGTGGGGGCCGAGCATCGTGGGGTTCGGGACCTATCACTACGTCTACGAGAGCGGCCGGGAGGGGGACTGGTTCCTGGCCGGCTTCGCGCCGAGAAAGGGGAACCTGACGCTCTATATCATGAGCGGCTTTCCCCAGCACGCGGCCCTGCTGAAGCAGCTGGGCAAGCACAAGACCGGCGGGTCGTGCCTGTATGTGAAGCACCTGGCCGATCTTGACCTGAAGGTGCTGCGGCAGCTGGTGGCAGCCTCGGTGCGCGAAGTGAAGCGGCGGTACGGGGCTGGAAAAGGGCGGGACAGGGCGGAATAGAGCGGGAGAGGGCGGGAAAGGGTGTATCTTTCGCTTTCCTGGCGCGGGGCGGCCGTCCGGTCGCCCCGCGTCGTCATTCCAGTTCCACTCAGCGAAACGAGGTGCCTTCGTGGCACGAAAGCCAAACTACGGGTTCGAGAAGCGGCAGAAGGAAATTGCCAAGCAGAAGAAGCGGGAAGAGAAGGCGCAGAAGAAGGCCGAACGGCTGGCGCGGGGCGAGCCGGAGGAGCAGGACGAGGTCATGGGGGAGGAGCAGGAGTGACCGCAGGTTTCCCGAGCCTCGGCCTCCATCCCGAGCTGCTCCGCGGCATCAAGGAACTCGGCTTCACCCGGCCTACGCCGATCCAGATGGACGCGATTCCGCCGGCGCTGGCGGGGAAGGACCTGCTGGCCTGCGCCATGACCGGCAGCGGCAAGACGGCGGCCTTCCTGCTGCCGATCCTCCACCGCCTGATGGGGAAGCCCCGCGGGAAGACCCGCGCGCTGGTGCTGACCCCGACCCGGGAACTGGCGGCCCAGATCCTCGAGGACCTGAACGACCTGGCGGTCCACACGCCGATCAATGCGGCCTCGGTCTTCGGCGGAGTCGGGATGGGGCCGCAGGAGCACGCCTTCCGGACCGGGGTGGACGTGATGATCGCGACGCCGGGGCGGCTGCTCGACCACTTCAAGTCGCCATACGCCCGGCTGGAGCATCTCGAGGTGCTGGTCCTCGACGAGGCCGACCGGATGCTCGACATGGGCTTCCTGCCCGATATCCGCCGGGTGCTGCGCCACCTGCCGGCCAAGCGGCAGACGCTGTTCTTCAGCGCCACGATGCCGCCGCCGATCGCGGAACTGACCCGGGAAATGCTGCACCACCCGGTGACGATCAACCTCCAGCGGCAGCCGGCCCCGGCGGTGGGGATCACCCAGGCCGTCTATCCGGTCGCGCAGGACCTCAAGTCATCCCTGCTCCAGGCCCTGCTGACGCGGGGGGAGATGGACGACGTCCTGGTGTTCACGCGCACCAAGCACCGCGCCGACCGGCTGGCCAAGCAGCTGATCAAGGCCGGCATCAACGCCGACCGGATCCACGGCAACCGGTCGCAGCCGCAGCGCACCAAGGCGCTGGCCGACTTCAAGAGCGGCGCCGTCCGGGTGCTGGTGGCCACCGACATCGCGGCCCGCGGCATCGACGTGGAAGCGCTGGGCCACGTGGTGAACTTCGACGTCCCCCAGGTGCCGGAGGACTACATCCACCGGGTGGGCCGGACTGCGCGGGCGGAAGCAACCGGCGACGCCTTCACCTTCGTGGCGCCGGACGAAGAGGCCGACCTGCGGGCGATCGAGCGGGCGGTGGGGAAGCGATTGCCCCGCGTGACGCTGCCGGACTTCGACTACTCCGCCAAGACGGAGGGCCAGCTGGAGGTGCCGATCGGGGAGCGGATCGCGGCGATCCGGGCCCGGAAGGCGGAGGAGCGGGCCCGGGCGAAGGTAAACGCCGAGCGGAGAGCGGCCAATGCGGCCCGTCCGCAAGGAGAGAAGAGAGCGGAGAGGGGAGAGCAGAAGGGTCCCCGGAAGGGAAGGAAATGGGGGAATACCAGGCCACGGTGAAGTGGGAGCGCTCGGGCGCGACCTTCACCGACCAGAAATACTCCCGGGCCCACCGCTGGGTCTTCGACGGCGGCCTGACCGTCCCGGCTTCGGCCTCGCCCCACGTGGTGGCGAGGCCGTTCACGTTGGAAGCCGCGGTGGACCCCGAAGAGGCCTTCGTGGCGGCGCTGTCGAGCTGCCACATGCTCTGGTTCCTGTCGATCGCCGCGGGCCAGGGTTTCGTCGTGGACTGCTACGAGGACCGGGCGACGGGCGTGATGGCGAAGAACGCCGAAGGGCGGCTGGCGATGACGGAGGTGACGCTGCGGCCTGTGGTGCAATGGGCCGGCCGGGAGCCGTCGCCCGAAGCGCTCGAGGCGCTCCATGCAAAGGCGCATGAAGAGTGCTTCATCGCGAACTCGGTGAGGACGAGGGTGCGTGTAGAGAGTGAGTGAACAGGGAACAGGGAACAGGGAACAGCCACCGCCGGAGGGTCCGTGACCAAGGCTGCCAAGTCGGTACTCTACTTCGCGTACTACCTGATCGCGCTTTCCGCCGTCCTGGTGGCCGTCCCCAACCTGATGCTGGAGACGTTCGGGATGCCGGCGACGGGGGAGGTGTGGATCCGGGTCGTCGGGGTGACGGTGTTCTGCCTGGGAGCGTACTACATCGTGGCGGCGAGGACGGAGTTCCTGCCGCTGATCCGCCTGACGGTGCCGGTGCGGGTGATCGTCTGCGGGTCGTTCGCGGCCTTCGCGGCGGTGGGGTGGGCCGAACCGCCGCTGGTGCTGTTCGGGCTGGTGGACCTGGCCGGGGCCGTGTGGACGCAGGTGGCGCTCAGGGCGGGATAGAGCGGGAGAGAGCGGGAGAGGGCGGGAGGGGTGGGAGAAGGGCCACCCCTTCCGCCCCTCGCTTGTCCGGGAGCATCATTCGCCCATGACCCTCCTGCTGGAGCGGGTGCGGCGGGCCCTGGCCCCGGGACTGCGCGTCGAGGCCGAGTTGGGGGCCGGCGGCATGGGGGTGGTCTTCGCGGCACGCGATGCGGCGCTCGACCGACCGGTGGCCGTGAAGGTGCTGCGGCCGGAGCAGGCGACGGCGGTGGCCGCCCAAAGGTTCCTCCGCGAAGCCCGGCTGCTGGCCCGGGTGCGGCATCCCAATGTCATCCAGGTGCACCAGGCGGGAGAGGCGGATGGCCTCTTCTACTTCGTCATGGACCGGACCGCGGGGCCTTCGCTCGCCGAGCGCCTCCGCGGGGGCCCGCTGGGGGTCTCCGAAACGATGGCCGTCGGGCGCGACGTGCTTGCCGCCCTGGCGGCGGTGCACGCGCAGGGGGTCGTGCATCGCGACCTGAAGCCGGCGAACGTCTTCCTGGAACATGGGCGGGCCCTGGTCGCCGATTTCGGGATCGCGCGCGCTGCATCCGACGACGGCGCCGAGCCGCTGACCCACCCCGGGGGCTCGCCCGGGACACCGGACTACATGGCACCGGAGCAATTCCGCGGCGAACCGGCCACCGCGCGCACCGACCTGTACAGCGCGGGAATGGTGCTCTACGAATGCGCCACCGGGCGCCGGTGGCCAGCCCTGTCGGACCCGGCCGCCGCCGACTGGCAGGGTGTCCCGGCGCGCCTGGCGTCCCCGCTCCGGCGCGCCCTGGCCTTGGCACCCGGCGACCGCTGGCCGGACGCCGAGTCATTCCAACGGGCCCTGGCGTCGCGCCCCGGGGCACCACGCGTCGCCGGCCTGGCGCTGGTAATGGCGATCGCGCTCCTGGCCGTGTCGTGGCTGGCCCGGCCGGCTGCAGGCGACGCGTGGAGTCCGGGAGAAGCCGCGCCCGAGACCGCCGCCGGCGAGCGCAAGTGGCGGCAGGCGGAAGCGCTCTACGCGTCGGGGCGGTGGCGGGAGGCGGACAATGCCTTCGGAGAGGCCCTTCGAGCCGACTCCACCTGCCTGGTGTGCCGCTTCCGACGGGTGGAACTGGACCGCTGGCTCGAGGAGGACCGCGACACCGCTGACGTCCGCATCCTCCTGGAATCGGTGGGTCGGTTCGCGCCGGCCTGGCAGGGCCTGGTCCGCTCCCTGGGCGCGCCGGTCTCGGACCGGTGGGCGCTCCTCGATTCGGTGACGACGGGCTACAGCGAGTTCCCGCTCGGCTGGTACTACCTCGGCGAGGAGCGGTTCAACCGCGGGCCGCTGTTCGGCATCCCCCGGCGCGAGGCGGTGGAGGCCCTGTCTCAGGCCATTCACCTGGACGAGTCCTTCGCGGCGCCGCGGCTGGAGCTGGCCCTGGCCCTGGTCGCCGAAGGGAATCGGCCGAGGGCAGAGCAGGCGATGGCCGCGGTGGCGGCACTGCCGCCGGCCGAGGGGCTGGCGGAGGCGCAGCGCCTGCTGATGCGGATCGCGTTTGCGTACCGGTTCGCGCGCGAACCTGAAGCCGGGTCCCCGGAATCCGATCCAGGAAACGCGGTCTGGGCGGACCTCACCCGGGACACCACGCTGCTCGCGCTCCCGCAGGCGGCAGCCGGCCCGCGGGTCCTGACGGGTCTCGGCGCGCCGGCTGGCGCCCTGGACCTGGGCCGGCGGTACGAGGCCGTGGACGGGCGCCGGGCGTTGCAGCGCAGCGGGCTGTACGCCCAGATGTTCGCGCTGGTGGCGCTGGGCCGGCCTGCCGCCGCCGACTCCGCGGCCCTCCGCTTTCTGGCGATGTCCCCTGGGCTGGAGCACACGGCATTCCGGTCACAGCTTCGGGCCGCCGCCCTGGTGCTCGACCCCGCCACGCCGCCGGCTGACGTCGCGGCAGTGCGCCACGACCTCGCGCGGCTGCTCCGGCCCGCCACGGCGCCGACCCTGCGACGCGAGGCGGCGTGGCTCTCCGCCCTGGCGGCGCTGCGATTGGGGGAGACGCCTGCTGCCCGCAGCATCCTCGCGAGCGCGCTTGCCGACGAACCGCCGCCCCGCCGGCGAGCCTTGCTGGTGGAGGCCGCCCTCCTGGCCGCTGCCGGGGACGCCGGGGCGGCGCTGCAGCTGACGGAACCGGTCACCGGGGACCTGGAGCGCTGGGACCGGGACGAGCGAAGCCCGTTCCTCCGCCCGGCCTTCCGAATGCTCCGCGCCGCCTGGCACCAGTCGAACGATGAACCGGAGTCGGCGCCGCTCGCGCTCCGATGGCACCAGCACTTCCACCTGCCGAACTACCCGGTCAGGGAATTCCCGGAGCCCGCGGAGGGAGACTGGGCCATGTCCACGCTGGCCTCGTGGCAGCTGGCGCGGCAGCTCGACCGTCGCGACGAGGACGTCTGCGCCGCGTACGCGATGGTGGCCGAGCGATGGCGCGGTGGCGAGCCGCGCTTCCGGGCGCGCGCGGACACCGCCGCCGCGCGCCTTGACGCGCTGGGGTGCGGGCGTTGATCTCCCTCCAGGCGCTCGGCCCGGTGGCGGTGACGATCGATGGCGCGGCGGCTCCGCCGGAACTGCTGTGGCGGAAGCACCTCGCCCTCCTGGTGTACCTGGCGCGGTCGCCGCGGCGGACGCGGACCCGGGACCATCTCGTCGGCCTGCTCTGGTCGGACAAGGCGGAGTCGGCGGCCCGGCACTCGCTCAATGAGGCGCTCCGGGTGATCCGACGGGCTGCCGGTGATGGCGCCATCACCACCCAGGGGGAGCAGGTCACGCTGGAGGAGGGGGTCGTGATCCTCGATGCCGACCAGCTGGCGAGCGCGCTGGCGTCCGGGAAGGTGGCGGACGCGGCCTCGCTGGTGGCAGGCGAGTTCCTTGAGGGATTCACGGTACCGGGGGCCTCGGGGTTCGAGGACTGGCTTGCGACCGAGCGGCAGGGATGGGCGGCACAGAGCATCGCCGCGCTGGTGGGCTGGTCGGACGCCGAGGCGAAGGCGGGGCGCCTCGGTGCGGCCACGGCCGCCGCCGAGCGGGCGCTGGCACTCGATCCGCTGTCGGAGACGGCGATGATGGCGTGGCTGCGGGCCCAGGCCCTGGCGGGGGAGCGGGCGGCGGCGCTGGCGCGCTACGACGGATATGCCGAACTGCTGCGGGAGCGGCTGGGCACGGTGCCATCGGCGACGGTCGCTGCCCTGGCGGAGCGGATCCGGCGCGACCGGAGCGGCGGGCGCCAGGGGCAGGGCGCCGCGACCGCGAGCGAGCGGCGAGCGCCGCTGGCCGGGCGGGTTGAGCAGTTGCAGGCGGCTGGGGCGGTGTGGGCAGGGGTGCGGTCCACCGGTCGGGCGGCGGTGCTCGCTATCGTCGGCGACGCGGGCACCGGGAAGAGCCGGCTGGCAGAGGAAGTGATGGCCAGGGCCCGGCTCGACGGGGCGGCCGTGACGGTCATGCGCGCCGTTCCGGCGGACCAGGCCGAGGAGGGCGCCGGCCTGCTGGCGCTTGCCTCCGGCGGGCTGGTCGATGCCGCAGGGGTGGCTGGTGCGGCGGCAGAGGCGCTCGGGGCCCTGGCGGAGGCATCGCCCGTGTGGCGGGAGCGATTTCCGTCGGCCGCCGGTGGTGCCGGCGTGACCGTCACCAAGGCGATCGGTGCGGTGTTGCGGACCGCCAGCGAGGAGCAGCCTGTGGCGGTGCTGGTGGATGATGCCCACTGGCTGGATGAGTCGTCGGTGCTGGGTCTCGAGTCATTGCTGCGCGACCTTGCCGCGCGACCGGTGCTGGTCGTGCTCACGGTGCCCGTGACGCATGATCATCGGTCACTCGAGGGGCTGGCCTCGCGCATCGGCCGCGACCTTCCCGGGGCGATCGTCCGGCTGGCGCCGCTCGGGGGCGATGCGCTGCGGGAGATGGTGCGGTGGGCGATGCCGTCGTGGTCGCCGGACCAGGTGGAGCGGCTGGCCCGGAGGCTGGCACTCGACTCGGCGGGGCTGCCGCTGCTGGTCGTGGAACTGCTCGACGCGGTCCTGGGCGGGCTGGACCTGGCCGCGAGTCCGGGGGCGTGGCCGGTGCCGCTCCGGACCCTCGACCAGACGCTGCCCGGTGACCTTCCCGACACGATCACCTCGGCGATCCGGGTGAGCTACCGGCGGCTGGGTCCGGCAGGGCAGAAGGTCGCGGCGGCGGCGGCGGTCCTTCCGGAGCCGGTGACCTCGAGCCGGCTGGCGCGGGCCACGGAGCTGCCGAAGGCCGAGGTGGAAGAGGCGCTGGACGCCCTGGAATGGGCCCGCTGGCTGCAGGCGGACGGGCGGGGCTACCGTTACGTTGCGCGGATCGTCCGGGAGGTGGTGGGGAGGGAGATGGTGACGGCGGGGCAGAGACTGAGGATGGTGAAGGGTGAGAAGTGAGAGGTGAGAGGTGAGGAGACGGCGGCATCGCTAGCCCGGGAGCTGCAGCCGTTTCACTGGGCCGTGATATGAGGTCCCTCCCACATCCACGAACAACTGACGCCCCGTGACGGTGATGGTCCAGGCCGTCCGTCGCTCGAGGTGCCCCGCCAGCGACGCGAGCAGTTCCCGGTCCACGGCGTAGACCTCGATCTGGTCGGCCTTGTGGATCCGCTGGCCCTCGTAGCCGCGGAGCAGGATGTGGGGCTGCTTGTGGGTGTAGACGGCGACGCGGGGGCTCGCCTTGCTCGCCAGGTGCAGGCGCGCCGCGTCCGGGGCGCCAACCTCGATCCAGCTCTTCCAGGCGCCGGCCAGGTCCTTCACCACGAGGGCAGGCTCGGAGGGGTCCGAGATGCCTCCCCGGGAGAAGGCGATCCCCTCAGCGTATTCGAGGCAGTATGCCAGCACCCGCGTCAGCAGGTATTCTTCGCTTTCGGAGGGATGGCAGGCGGCCTTGATGCTGAGCTGCTCGAAGACACCGCGGTCGACGTCGTTGAGGGCGACGTCGAAGACGTAGAGGGTGGCGGTCAGGGCCATCGGCGGCACTTGGGCATGACGGAAGATAGGGGAGTGAGAGGAGTGAGGAGTGAGGAGTGAGAGTAGAGAGTAGAGAGTGGAGAGTAGAGAGTAGAGAGTAGAGGGGTGGGCTCCTACCTGAGGTTACCCATGCGCTACATCGCCGCCGTCACCCTGGCAGCCCTGGTGGGCTGCGCCTCCGCGCCCGAGGGGACCCGGGCCGCCGCCGACTATTTCTCGCAGGCGGGGCGCACCGACGTGCTGAGCGGCGGGGTGAGGATGATCCCGGTCGAGACCCCGAAGGGCACCTTCCGGGTCTGGACCAAGCGGGTCGGCAACAATCCCCGCATCAAGGTCCTGCTGCTGCACGGCGGCCCCGGGGTCACCCACGAATACTTCGAGGTGTTCGACAGCTGGTTCCCCGGCGCGGGGATCGAGTACTACTACTACGACCAGCTCGGGTCCTACTACAGCGACCAGCCGACCGACTCGACCCTGTGGGAGCTGCCCCGGTTCGTGGAGGAGGTGGAGCAGGTCCGGCAGGCGCTGGGGCTCGACTCGACCAACTTCTTCCTGCTGGGGTCGTCGTGGGGCGGGCTGCTGGCGATGGAGTACGCCTTCAAGTACCAGCAGCACCTGAAGGGGCTGGTCATCTCCAACATGATGGCGAGCATCCCGCTCTACAACGAATACGCTGCCACCGTGCTGATGCCGGCGATGGACCAGCAGGTGCTGGCGGAGGTGAAGGCGCTCGAGGCCAGGGGAGACTATGCCAACCCGCGGTACATGGAGTTGCTGACCCCGCACCACTACGAGCAGCACGTCCTCCGGATGCCCTCGGCGGAGTGGCCCGACCCGGTGGTACGGGCGTTCAAGCACATGAACCCGGCGATCTACGTCCCGATGCAGGGACCGAGCGAGCTGGGGGCCAGCGGCAAGCTGGTGACGTGGGACCGGACCCAGGACCTGGGGCAGATCCGGGTGCCGACGCTGACGATCGGGGGCGCCCATGACACGATGGACCCGCGGCACATGGAGTGGATGGCGGGGCAGGTGCAGCAGGGCCGCCACCTGCACTGCCCCAACGGCAGCCACCTGGCGATGTACGACGACATGGCGACGTACTTCGGGGGGCTGATCCAGTTCCTGCGGGACGTGGACGCCGGGACCTTCCCGGGGAAGGCGGGTGAGCGATGAAGGTCGGGCTGGTCGGCTTCGCGGGGTCGGGCAAGACGACGGTCTTCAACACCCTGACGGGGCTGTCGGTCCCCACCGGGTTCGGCGGCGAAGTCCACCTGGGAACGGTGAAGGTCCCGGACGATCGGATCGACGCCCTGAGCCGGATCTTCAAGCCGAAGAAGACCACCTTCGCGGAGATCACCTTCAGCGACATCCCGGGGGAACACGGCGCCGGGCACAAGAGCCTGTCCCGCCAGGCGCTGGACCGGATCCGCGACCAGGACGTCGTCTGCCTGGTGCTCCGCGCCTTCGACAACCCGGCGTTGGAATCCGCGCCGGACCCGGTGGCGGAGCTGCAGTCCTTCCTGGCAGAGTGCCTGCTCGCCGACCTGGCCATCGCGGAGCGCCGGCTGGACCGGCTCCGGAAGGAGAAGGGCGACGCGCTGGAGGTGGCGGCGTTCGAGATGATCAAGGTGGCGCTGGAGGAGGAGCGGCCGCTCCGCGCGATCCCTCCGCAGGAGCTCAACCGGGACTTCCTGAAGGGCTACGGCCTGCTCACCGACCGGCCGCTGCTGGTGGTGCTGAACCGCGAGGAGGGAGAGGCGGCCACGCCGATGCCGGCCGAGATCACCCGGCTGCTCGAGCCGCAGCACGCGGCCGGGCTGGTGCTGTCGGCGAGCGTCGAGGCGGCCATCGCCACGATGGAGCCGGACGAGCAGCGGGCCTTTCTCGAGGACCTGGGGCTGACGGAGTCGGCGGTGGCCCGGTTCATCCGGACCGCCTACGGGCAGCTGGAGCTGATCTCATTCTTCACGGTTGGGGA
Source organism: Gemmatimonadales bacterium (assembly GCA_036390535.1). Taxonomy (GTDB): domain Bacteria; phylum Gemmatimonadota; class Gemmatimonadetes; order Gemmatimonadales; family GWC2-71-9; genus SZUA-320. The sequence continues at coordinate 13,448 of DASWBQ010000487.1, forward strand.
AGACGAGGTCCGGGCCTGGCCGATCCGGCGGGGCACCAAGGCGCGGCAGGCCGCGGGGCGGATCCACTCCGACCTCGAGCGGGGCTTCATCCGGGCGGAGGTGATGCCGTACGAGTGGTTCATCCGGCTCGGCAGCGAGCACGCGGTGCGCGACGCCGGCCACCTGAAGCTCGAGGGGAAGGACTACGTGGTGCAGGACGGCGACATCCTGAGCATCCGGTTCAACGTGTAGGGTGTCGAGGGTCGAGAGTCGTGAGGCGGGACGGTGCCGGCGAGCCAGCTGGGGGGCCTTCTGGGTGGCGCCGCTGGCGGGTGGCGTGCTGGTGGCGACCGTGTACAAGTACCTGCGCGGCGCGGAGACCTGACCCGGGCTCCGGGCGCCGGCTCAGGCCCAGCGCTCCAGGGGCTCGGTGCGGCGAAGGGCCTCGGGATTCTGGCGGAACCAGCGCAGCAGCAACAGCATCTCGTCGAGGGTGGCGGAGGGGAGCGGGCCGGTGGCCAGCTCCTCTTTCGCCATTTCCTGGCGAACCACCGCCTTGAATGCCTCCCGCTCGATCGGCGAGTCGGGCCAGGGGAAGGTGGCCCGGACCACGCCGCGGCGGATCAGGTAGGCGCGCTCGTCGCCGAACTCCCCCGGATCGCGGTAGACGAAGGTGAGGAGGTCGATGGCGCCGCGGGCCCGGTTGAGCGTGGCGAAGAGCCATTCGAGGTGCTCGAACTTCTCCCGCCACCGTACCGCGGCGTCGAAGTCGCCCCGGTCCGACGCGGCCATCATCTCCGCGACCACCCGGTCGATGGGCTGGATGGTGCGCCCCTCGAGGAAGGCCACGGCGGTGCCGGCGCGGCTGCCATAGTCCAGCTGGGAGACCAGGCCGGCGCAGGGGCCGGCGCAGGTGCCGAACTCGTGGCGCATGCAGGCCGCCCGCATCGGCTCGGCGAACAGGTCCCCCTGATCGGCGAAGACGATCGGCATCTTCTCGGCGCAGTCGCGGAGGCCGAGGAGGTCGTTGAGGATCCGGATGGACTCCTTCGCCATGCCCGGTGAGGTGAGCGGGC
>DASWBQ010000488.1:0-9364 GCA_036390535.1 Gemmatimonadales bacterium
TGGGCGGCGGTGCCGGTGAGCGCGGCCTGGCTCGCGATCGCGCTCTGGCTGGGGAAGCGGCAGCGAGTCCTCTCTACGGCCGCCTGACCGGTCACGTCTCGAGCGGCGGGGTCATCCTCTCGAGCTTGCCGATGTCTTCCAGAACGATATAGGGCCGGCTGGGCCCCTCGAACAGACTCTGGCCGCTGCCGGTGCCGGGGGGTGGCGCTTCCATGGCGCCGGGCCGGACCATCCCCGTGACCCGCACCATCTTGCCCCGGTAGGCGGCATAGTCAGGCATGGCCCCCAGGATGTTCAGGGGGACGATGACCACGAGCGGGCCGGACGGATAGGGTCGCCCAAGGCTCATCCAGACCTCACCGTTCCGCTGCCGCAGGACGTCGGCGACCTTGGCCTCGACGATGACCCGCTGGTCGACGTAGTTCCTGACCCGACTCAGGTCCACGACCTGCTGGGCGGCGGCCCCGATGGGGAAGACCGACGGGCCGGTGAGGGCGAGGAGGAGGCCTATCGGCGTGACGATACGCACAGGGCGCGACTCGATGGTCACGGCGCTTCCGGGGTGATGACCTCCAGCCGCTGGGGGTTGTCCAGGACGATGCTCGGCCTGGTGGGGCCGGTCACCTGTCCCTTCATCCGGCCTGGTGCGGCGGGCTCTCCCTCCACGAATCCGGTCCGGACCATGCCATTCACCCTCACCCACTTCCCTCGATACGTGAGCCAGTCCGGGTGTCCGGCGAGCATCTCGCGGGGGATGACGACGACCAGGGGCCCGTTGGGATAGGCCCGACCGAGACTCAACCAGACTTCCCCGTTCTGTTGGCGCCGGACGTCCGCCACCTCAGCCTCCACGAAGACCCGGCGATTGACGTAGTCCCGGACGCGGTCGAGTTCCACCTCCTCCTGGGCCCGGACGGCCCGCGCGGACAGGCTCATCATAGTGCTGACTGCGGCAAGGCGGAGCAGCTGGCGGAGAATCGTCATGGCATCCCTCCGTGGCCCCTCAGGGTGTTGCAGGCGTGGCCCCGGCTCAGCGGGTCAGGATCACCACACTGTCAGGCGCGAGCCGGCGACGCAGATCGGTGATGGCTCGCTCCGTGTCGGCCCGACGCCCCGCCGGAGATCCGGAGGCCAGCTGCAGGCTGACCTGGTGCAGCCATCGTTCTCCCTCCTCGGTGAGGAGCAGCTCGGGCTCGGACACCCGGACCGCCTGGACGAGGCCGGCCCTCGCAATCGCCGACGCCGCGGCCCGGGCGCGGACGGCGGGCCCGGTGGCGGCGCTGTCGAGCCAGGCCGCGATCCGGTCCTGCCGCAGCCGCAGGGTGTTGATGGCCGCGGAGGTATTCCTCTCGGTGGAGCGCTGGAACTCGAGCGCCTGGCCGACCGACACGCCGGCCTGGACCAGCCGAAGGTTCACGCGGTCGAGGCGGTACGTCCCCATGCGGGACCGGAGCGAGTCCGAGAAGGCCCCCACGAGGGGGTCACCGGCGTAGTAAACCTTGAGCAGTGGGCTCTCGTCGTTGGCGGCGAAACGCCAGAGCAGGAGGTCGAAGGGACCGGGCTCGGGCCAGTCGAGGGACCACGACAGCACCTCCACCGATCCGGACCGCACCTCGCGGCCGACGAACCGTTCCGCCTCGCGCCGAAGCCGGGCCTCCGAAACCACCGTCAGCATGATGACCAGGCTGGGCAGCAGGGTGACGACGCTGATGCCCCAGACCAGCCGCTGATTGCGCCGGGCCGCGGCGGCGTCGGGGATTGCCAGGTGGGGGAATCCGAGGATCCGGGTGATGCCGTAGGTCGCGAGGGCGATGAAGACGGCGTTGATGAAGAAGAGGTAGAAGGCGCCGAAGAAATAGGCGGGGCGCAGGGTGGCAAGGCCGAAGCCCGCGGTACAGAGCGGCGGCATCAGGGCAGTGGCGATCGCCACGCCCGGGATGGCGATGCCGGGATGCTTCCGGGACCCGGCCACGATCCCCGCCACCCCGCCGAACAGGGCGACCCCGACATCGAGGAGCGTCGGGGTGATCCGGGCCGCCTCCTGGCTGGTCGGCTCACCCAGGGGGCTGAGCGAGAAATAGAGCGCGCTGATCGCGATGCTCAGCAGGGTGGCGAGCCCGAGCTCGCGGAGGCTCATGGTGAGCAGGCCGCGGTCGTGGGTCGCGATCCCGAATCCCACCCCCAGGATCGGGGACATCAGCGGGGAGATGAGCATAGCGCCGATGATGACCGCCACCGAGTCGGTGTCGAGTCCGATGCTGGCGAGGGTGGCGGACGCGACCACCAGCCAGACCGATTCAGGGGTCAGGGCGGCGCCCTCGCGAATCCGGGCAGCCGTTCCGGCCAGATCGGTGTCGGGAAGCAGGTCGGCCCGGTCCCGCAGCCATTGGAGGCGTGGGTGCATGGCAAAATGGTAGCCCGGGGCAGTAGAATCCGGCATCCCCTCACCAGAGGCCCCATGTCCTGCCGACTCCTCGCGTTCGCCCTGCTGGGCGCCGCCTGCGCCGCGCCCCAGCCCGGCCACGTCGACCTCGACCGGCTCCGGCGCACCGACACGGAGCCAGGCCAGTGGCTGACGCTGGGCCGGAACTGGCAGGGCGACCGCCACTCCCCCCTGACCGGCCTGACCGCCGAGAACGCGACCCAGCTTGGCTTCGCGTGGGAGTACCAGGCCAGGTCGCGCCGGGGACGGGTGGAACGCGGGCAGGAGGCGACCCCGGTGATGGTGGACGGCGTCCTGTACGCCGCCGGGCCGTGGGGCTCGGTGTTCGCCGTGGACGCGAAGACCGGAGTGGAGCAGTGGCGCTACGACCCCGAGGTGGACGGCAGCTACAACCGGCGTGCCTGCTGCGACGTGGTGAACCGGGGGCTGGCGGTGTGGGAGGGGCGGGTCTATGTCGCCACGCTTGACGGCTACCTGGTGGCGCTCGACGCCGGCACCGGGAAGGAAGCCTGGAGAACGGACACCTTCATCGACCGGGAGAGCCGGTCGTACACCATCACCGCCCCGCCGCAGGTGGCGAAGAACGTGGTAGTGATCGGCAACAGCGGCGGCGAGTTCGGGGTGCGCGGGTACATCACCGCCTACGACCTGGCCACGGGCGAGCAGCGGTGGCGGTTTTTCGTCGTCCCGGGCGATCCGGCGAAGGGACCGCCCGAGCACCCCGAAGTCGAGATGGCCCTCAAGACCTGGGGGCCGGACACCGACTGGGAGTCCGGGCTGGGCGGGACGGTCTGGGGGGAGATGAACTACGACCCCGAGCTCAACCTCCTCTACGTGGGCACCGGCAACAGCACCCCGTACTCCGGGTGGCACCGCGATCCCTCGCGGGGCGACAACCTCTTCCTGGTCTCGATCCTGGCGATCAACCCGGACGACGGGCGCCTCAAGTGGCACTACCAGCAGGTCCCGTGGGAAGTCTGGGACTACACCGCCACCGCCAACATGATCCTGGCCGACCTGGAGATCGGCGGGCGGACGCGCAAGGTCCTGATGCAGGCGCCGAAGAACGGCTTCTTCTACGTGCTCGACCGGGAAACGGGGGAGTTCCTCAGCGCCAAACCCTTCGTCTTCCAGAACTGGAACCTCGGCTTCGACTCGGCGGGCCGGCCCCGGATCAACCCCAGGGCGATCTACGACAAGGGGCCGGCGGTGGTCTTCCCCACCCAGGCGGGCGGCCACAACTGGCAGCCGATGGCCTACAGCCCGGAGACGGGGCTGGCCTACATCCCCGCCCGCGAGCAGGGCATGGTGATGTTCGACGAGCCCGGATACCGCTGGAAGCAGGGCGACTTCAACGTCGGGTCGAGCGCGGTCTTCTCGTTCGTCGTCGACCTGCTGCCGGCGGAGCAGCGGGCCCTGATCGAGCGACTGGCCGCGGCGGACCCCACCCTTCCTTCGATGGCCACCCGGGAGATGCTGATCGCCTGGGATCCGGTGAAGCAGGAGGCCCGGTGGCGGGCCGACACGGGGGATGACGACTGGGCCGGCGGCGGGGTGCTGAGCACCGCCGGAAACCTGGTGATCCAGGGTACGGCCTCGGGGCACCTCCGCGTCTACCGGGCCGACACCGGGGAGCAGCTGCACGAGATCGAGGTGGGGACCGGCATCATGGCGGCCCCGATCAGCTATGAGATCGACGGGGAACAGTACGTCGCGGTGCTGGCCGGCTTCGGCGGCGCGATGGCGCCGGTCTGGCCCAAGGGCGCCATGCGCCACTACCAGAACTACGGGCGGCTGCTCGCCTTCAAGCTCGGCGGTGGCAAGGCCCCCCTGCCCCCCGTGCGGGTGGCGGGGACGACTCCAGTCCCCCCGTCCATGCCCTGGTACAGCGACAGGCTGGCGGACAGCGGGCTGGCGCTCTTCAACGGGAACTGTGCCTTCTGCCACGGGGCCCGGGGAGAGGCCCGGCTGTCGGCCTACCCGGACCTCCACCGGATGACCGCGGAGACCCACGCGGTGTTCGATTCGATCGTGCTCGGCGGCATGTATGCCTCATCCGGGATGGCAAGTTTCCGTGACCGGTACAGCCCCGAGCAGGTGCGAATGATCCAGGCCCACCTGATCCGGGAGCAGGGGAGGCTGTGGCGGGAGGAAAACGGCGGTACCAAGTAAGTCGGAGAGTGGAGAGTGGAAAGTGGAGAGTGGAAAGTGGAAGACGGGCAGGGCGCGGCCATGACTCCTGACGCACTCTGCGGCTGGTTGAGAGAGCACGGCATCGCCTTCGAGCGGTTCGATCACCCGCCGGTGTTCACCTGCGAGGAGGCCGACCGGCTGGTGCCGGCGGCCGCCCGGGCGGTGCAGACCAAGAACCTCTTCCTTCGCAACAAGAAGGGGGACCGCCACTGGCTGCTGGTGACCGACTGCCGGAAGCCGGTCGACCTGAAGGCGTTGGGGCCGGTGATCGGCGGCGAGCACCTGAGCCTTGGGTCACCCGACCGGCTGCAGCGCTGCCTGGGGCTGACCCCGGGGTCGGTGACGATCTTCGGCCTGTTGAACGACCCGGACCACGCGGTCTCACTGGTAGTCGACGAGGAGATCGACGGCCTCCCGGCGTGGCGCTGCCATCCGATGATCAACAGCGCCACGCTGGTGGTCCCGCGGTCCGGCATCGCGACGTTCCTCGAGGTGGCGGGGCATCAGGCGAGGGTGGTGAAAGTGCCGGCGCGGTGACGGAGGGAACAGGGAACAGGGAACAGGGAACAGGGAACAGGGACCAGGGACCAGGGACCAGGCACGGGCGGAAGGCCTTGGCTCTGTTCCCCATCTCCTGTTTCCTGTTTCCTGTTCCCTGTTCCCTGCAGCCCGCTTCCTGTTCCCTACACTCTGATGTACGTCAGCCCCGCCGCCTGCCCCTTGTTGATGGCGATGACCATCGCCGGCACGATAGTGACGCCCGGGATCAGGTTGGCGCGGATGTCGGCTTCGATCTCGGCCGCCTTCCCGCGGCCCTGCCCCTCCATGTAGCGGCACCAGCCGGCCAGCGAGTTGTTGCACATCAGCACCGTGGTGCCCATGGCCATGACGTTCTTGAGGCTCGCGTGGGCGGCGGCGCCGTTCATCAGGACCGGGTCCCCCGCCTTGGTGTCGTAGAAGACGTTCCGGGTGAGGTGCCCGCCGGCGGCGTCCTTGAGGCCGATCAGCTCGCTCACCCGGTACTTGGCCCACATGGCGTCGTTCCAGGCCATCATGATCGAGGCGGGAAGGCCGGGCGCCCCGTAGCAGCCGAAGACCGCGTTCACCTCGCCGGGCTTGGTGCCGTAGGCCCGGATGTAGGTGTTGTGGAAGTTGTAGGTCAGCAGCAGCGGGATGCCGTTGTTGTGGAGCGGGACGTCGAAGAACTGCTTGTGCTTGCCGGTCAGCCCATCGATCCAGGCGTCGGGGTTCCCCTGCCCGGTGCTCCGGCGGGACGCCGCCTCCGCCACGGCCGGGGCCCCGGCCAGCGCCAGCGCCGCGGCACCCAGCCGTTCGAGGAATCCTCTCCGTGCGACCATCTTGCCCTCCCTTATAAAGGTTTCTCCAATCACCCAAAGTGAGAGCGCAGCCCCCCGCCGGCAAGGCTCAAGGCCGATTGGCATGTGACGGAGAAGTACAAAGGGCGGCCCCTGGGGGCCGCCCTCGACCGCGGGACCCGCGGCTTCAGGGTGTCCGGCTGCGGTACTTGTCGAACCAGCCCTGCAAGGTGGTCATCTTGGCCAGGTAGTGGCTGGGCCGGTTGCGGATGCCGTGCGACTCGCCGGGCACGCGGGCCAGCACCGTCTCGACGCCGAGCATCTTGAGCGCCTTGTAGTACTGCTCCGACTCGGACATCGGGGTCCGCCAGTCCTCCTCGCCGGTCATGATCAGGGTCGGCGTCTTGACGTTCTTCACGACCGAGAGGAGCGAACGCTGGTCGTAGTTGTCGCGGTGGTCCCAGGGGAAGCCGGGGAACCAGTTGGAGACGCCGAGCGGGGCCATGTCGGCGGTGAGCACGAAGCTTTCCCAGTTGATCACCGGATAGAAGGCGAGCGCCGCCTTGAACCGGCTGGAGCGGCCGACCATCCAGGCGGTGAGCACGCCGCCGCCGCTCCCGCCCGAGACATAGAGCTGGTTGGGGTCCACGTACCCCTTGGCGATAACCGCATCCACGCCGGAGTCGAGGTCGTAGAAGTCGTCGCCCGGGTAGGCGTGGTGGATCAGGTTGCCGAACTCCTCGCCGTAGCTGGTGCTGCCCCGCGGGTTGGTGTAGAGCACCACGTACCCGAACGAGGCCATCAGCTGCTTCTCGGTGTCAAAGCGGTCGCCGTAGTTGGCGAACGGCCCGCCATGGATCTCGAGAATGAGTGGATACTTCTTCGCCGGATCGAAGTCCGGCGGGGTGATGATCCAGCCGTGGACCTTCCGCTGGTCCTTGGAAGAGTTCCACCAGATCTCCTCGACCCGGCCGAGCTTCTTGCCGGCGAAGACGTCGTCGTTGAGCGCGGTGAGGACCTTCATCGGCTGGCCCGGGCGCTGCACCGCCAGCTCGCCCATCACGTCGGGACGGCTGTAGGTGAAGGCGAGGGAGCCGTCGCTGGCGACCGTGAATCCGCCCCCGAATCCGTAGGCGGTGCCCATGGTGCCGAGGTCCTTCGCCAGCACCTTCACGGCCCCGTCCAGCCCGATCGAGGCCACTTTGGTATTGCCCTGGTCGTCATAGCCGATGTAGAGGCTCCGGGCGTCGGCGGACCAGACCGGGCCGGCGACATCGCGGTCGAGCCGGGCACTCACCACCCGCCGGTTCGAGCCGTCCCGGTTGGCGACATACAGCTGAGTGAGCTGGTAGCCGACCTTGCGGTCCTCGAAGCCGACCCAGGCGATCTGCCGGCCGTCGGGGGAGACGTCCACCGAGCCGTCCGGCCCATCCGTGTCGGTGATCCGGGTGAGCTTCCCGTCGGCGATCGCCACTTCCCAGAGGTCGGTCTCGAGCAGCCGGTGTTCGGCGTCGGCGCTCCGTCGGGCGGCGAAGACGAGGCTCTTCCCGTCGGGCGCCCAGTCGAAATCGGCGCCGCCGAAGCCGCCGCTGCCATGATTGAAGTTGCCGGTGGTCACCTGCCGGGCGGTGCCGCCCTCCGACGGGACCACGAAGAGCTGGAGGTACCCCGGAGGGAGCTCGCCCACCCCGTCGAAGCGAAAGACCAGCCGGTCGGTGTACTTCACCGGCGGCGCCCACTGGGCGCCCGGCGGGGGAGCCGGGGGAGTCCCGATCGTCAGCGGCGCCGCGGGCACCAGCTTCACGAAGGCGATCTGGTGCCCGTCAGGAGACCACTGGAACCCCATCGGCGGCTCGGTGACGCTGGTGACGGGCTGGACCTGGCCGCCTTCCATCCACCGGACGTAGATCTGGGGCGCCCCGTCCCGGGTCGAGACGTAGGCGAGGCGCTTGCCGTCGGGCGACCAGCGCGGGGAGCCGTCATTCAGCTTGCCACTGGTGAGGGGGCGCCGCTCGCTGCCGTCGGTGCGGGAGAGCCAGATATTGGCGTACCAGCGGTCGGTCATGGCGTCGCCGAAGTTCCGGACCCAGGCGACCCACTGGCCGTCGGGGGAGATCTGCGGATCGGTGACGTACTCGAGGTTGAAGACGTCGGCCGGCTGCAGCCGGTCGGACTGTGCCTGCAGGGGGGCGGCGAGCAGCAGCAGGAGGAAGGCGAGGCGCATATGGGCGAGAGTCGAGAGTCGAGAGTCGCGAGCGGAGAGTCGTTTGGATACAGACCAGTATACTGATGACAGAGGGAACAGGGAACAGGCTGGTCTTCTGTATTCCGCCATCGGTTTCCTGTGGCCTGTTCCCTGGTTCTTGCTCAACCCAGGGCAGCGCCGGTGCCGGATCGGTCCAGCAGGCGGCTCGCGGCCGAGGGCGGCAGCCCGAAGACCGCGGTCGCCCCGGCATCGGCGTCGAGGCAACGCGACGCCCGGACCGTGACCGTGTGCACCTTCGCCACCCGCGGCTCGGCGGTCGCGCCATCGAAGATGTGGTGGTACCGCCGGCCCTGGTAATCGAACCCCTGGAAGTAGTCGCCGGAGGTGGCCACGGCCTCGTCGGTGAGGGCGATCTCGCGCTCGATGCGAGACGGATCCAGCGGCGACCGGACCCCGACGCGCCAGGCGTCGCCGTCGGCGGACCGGCCCATGGCGTAGAGGTCGCCACCGGCATTCACGACGGCGTCCCGGATCCCCGCGGCCCGGAGCGCCTCGATCGCGAGATCGACGGCGTACCCCTTGGCGATCCCACCGAGGTCGAGCGCGACCTCCGGGTCGTCGTACCTCAGCACCGGCGCCCCGCGATACCGGTCCACTCCCAGCTGCCGGTAGAAGTGCCGCCCGGCGAGGCGCCGGTACGCCTCGGGGGGTGGTGGGGCGGAGCGGTTGCCCACATCCCATACTTCGCTGACGCGCGCCATGCCCGGATCGTAGGTCCCGTCGGTGGCGGAGGCCCAGCGGAGCGCCTCCGTCACTACCATGGTGGTGGCCGCGTGCACCGCGACCGGCTCCCGCGACGCGCCGCCGTTGGCGCGACCGATGTCGGACGTGGACTGATGCCGCGACATGGTGCGGTCCACCCAGCGGAGCCGGTCGAAAGCCAGGTCGATGGCCGTCTGCGCCTCGGCCTGATCGTCGTGCACCACGATCACCTCGGCCACGGTGCCCATGACCGGGATGGAGCGCGTGACGGCGACGCGACGGCGCCGGAGCGCGGCCGGCACCAGCGCCACCACGAAGAGACCGCCCCCGATGGCCAGGAGTTGGCGCCGGGTCATCGCGGTCGAAGGCTGGTCAGGACGAGGCATGGGAAGCTCCCGAGCGGGAATGGTCACAGTGGCCGGCATCGCACGAGCCGCAGCTGCC
>DASWBQ010000489.1:0-3275 GCA_036390535.1 Gemmatimonadales bacterium
CCCCGAGCCAGGCCGCGAATGGGTGATTCCGGTGCGCTATGATGGTCCTGACCTCGAGTGGGTCGCCGCCCGGACCGGGCTGAATCCGGACGAGGTCGTGCGCCGGCACAGCGCCCGACTTTACACCGTGTATCTCCTCGGCTTCGTCCCCGGCTTCGCCTACCTCGGCGAACTTGACCCGACCCTGGTGCTGCCCCGGCGAAGCACGCCGCGCCAGCGGGTGCCGGCGGGCAGCGTGGCGATTGCCGGCGCGCAGACGGCGGTGTATCCCCTGGCCACACCGGGAGGCTGGCACCTGATCGGCCAGACCACCCTCAGGCTCTTCGATCCCGAGCGGGAGCCACCCGCCCTGCTGGCGGCGGGGGACACCGTCCGCTTCGAGTCGCGGTGATGCTCGAGGTCATCAAGGCGCCGCCATTCGCCACCGTCCAGGATCTCGGCCGCCCGGGACATCGTCACGAAGGCGTGCCCCCGGCCGGCGCGATGGATCCGGACGCCCTCCGCTGGCTCAACCGGCGGCTGGGCAATCCCGCGTCGTGCGCCGCGATCGAGTGGGCCCTTGGAGCCGGGACGTTCCGGTTCGTCGAGGCCGCGACCATCGCGGTGGGGCCCGCGTCCGGGATGTTCGGCAACGCGCCGATTCTCCCGTGGATGCCAGTGACCTGCGCCGCGGGCACGGTCGTCGTGGTGTCACCGCCCGGTACGAGCCGGTTCAGCTACCTGGCCGTCGCCGGCGGAGTGGACGTCGTGCCGGTGCTGGGAAGCCGGAGCACCTACCTGCCGGGCGGCTTCGGCGGGATGGAGGGCAGGCGCCTCCGCCCCGGCGACCGTCTCGGGGTGGGAACGGCCTTCGCTGAGCCGGGCGACACCGGCGATCCACCGCCTCGCTACGGCATGGAGGTCGGTCTGGTGCGAGGACCCCAGGCGGACCTCTTCGATGAAACCGCCTGGGCCACACTGCTCAGCGATCACTATGCCATCGGAGGCGCCTCGGACCGAATGGGTTACCGTCTCGAGGGGCCAACGCTCCGCCACTCGGGTTCGGCGGCCCTGCCCTCGGAGCCCGCCTGCCCCGGTGCCGTACAGGTTCCGGACGGAGGCGCGCCGATCGTGCTGATGCCGGACGGCCCCACGGTGGGAGGGTATCCCAAGATTGCGGTCGTCGTGTCGGCCGATCTTGGCAGGCTGGCTCAGCTCCGCCCCGGCGACCGGCCGAGATTCCGGCTGCTCCCCCTCGAGGAGGCCCTCAGGGACCCGCTGCCGGCACGGTAGTCCGCGCGAAGGAGCCGCCCCTGCGGCTGTAGCGGGCATCGTCCGCGACCACCTGTCCGCCATCGCTCCGGTAGTACGGAAACCGGGCCCAGCGGAGGAAGGCCTTGGCGCCGGGTGACTCTGCCCTGGCGACGACGTCGCCGAGCGCGTTGCCCCGTTCCAGGCTCCCGCCCATCCGGACGATGGGCTGCGGCAGCCACTCGATCTCTCCGAATCGGTACTGGCCGGCTTCCGCGACGAGGACCGTCCGGCGCCACGGCACCGCGAACACCGGCGCTACCAGCAGGTCCCGGTACCCGGTCTGCGCCAGGCGGAGTTGCTCCCGCACTACCCGGCGCCCCGCCAGGGTGAGCACCACCATCATGACGATGTAGGTCGCGGCGACCACCAGGGCCATCCTGGCGGGCGCGGGGACGTCCCGACGGCGGGCCATGAGCACCCCACCGCCGAGGAGGAGCAGCAGCCAGGGATCGACGATGAACAAGGCATCGCCGTAGAACCAGGTGCCGTCCACCGGCATCAGCCACCGCACTCCATAGGTGTTCATCCAGTCGAGGGTCGGGTGCGTCCAGACGCCAATCAGCGCCAGGAGGAAGAGCCGGCTCGGCACGACAGTCGGTCCAGAATGGCTGCGCCACCGGTCCCACAGGATCATCGCGCCTGCCAGAAGCACCGGGAGGATGAGCAGGGCCGGCACCCCATGGGTGATGCCGCGCCGGATGGCCAGCCCCTGCTCCGTGAAAGCCGCAAGGGCATCGAGGTCCGGAAGGTTGGCTGCGATGAGCAGGGTCGCAGTGGCCCTCGGGGTATATCGCTTCAGCCCGGCTTCGGCGAGGGCCGCGCCGACGAGGGTGTGACAGAGATTGTCCATGCGGGTGCGTGAACCGAAGGTGTCGAGGCGTATATTTGGCGTTCAGGGAAGAATGTCAGCCCCAACCGGCCCAGGAAACCCCGGCATGGACATCATCGAGGCATCGGTTCCGCTCTTCTTCGCCCTCATCTTCCTCGAACTGGCGATCGCCAAGGCGACCCACCGCCCCTTCTACCGGCTCAACGATTCGATCGCCGACCTGTCGCTGGGGACCCTCAGCCAGCTGATCGGCATCTTCCTGGCGCTCCTCACCTACGGGATGTTCGGCTGGGTCTCCACCCACCTGTCGATCCAGCAGTTTCTGCCGCTGCCTTCCTGGCCCGATGGACCGGCGTTCGACCGCCTGTCCAGCTTCCCCTGGGTGGCCATCAACTGGCCCGAGTTCCTGAGCTGGGCGGCGGTGTTCCTGCTGGTGGACCTCTGCTACTACTGGCTTCACCGGCTCTCTCACGAGGTGAACATCCTCTGGGCGGGCCACGTGGTGCACCACTCCAGCGAGGAGTACAACCTCGCGGTGGCCCTCCGGCAGTCGAGCCTGCACGGGCTCTTCAGCTGGATCTTCTACATGCCGCTCGCCCTGGTGGGAGTCCCGTGGCAAATGTTCGTGGCCAGCCACGCCATCAACCTGGTCTACCAGTTCTGGATTCACACCCGGGAGATCGACCGGCTGGGCCCGCTCGAATGGGTGATGAACACGCCGTCGCATCACCGGGTCCACCACGGCGTGAACCCCAAGTACCAGGACCGCAACTACGCCGGGGTCCTGATCATCTGGGACCGGATGTTCGGCAGCTTCACGCCCGAGCAGGAGGAGCCGGTCTATGGCCTGACCAAGCCCCTCGGCACCTGGAACCCCCTCTGGGCAAACCTCCACGTCTTCGCCGAGATCTTCCGCAATGCCGGCCGGGCCCGAACCTGGCAGGACCGGCTCAGGGTGGTGTTCGGGCCGCCCGGATGGCTGCCGGACTACCTGGGCGGCCCCGTCCGGATTCCCGAGGTGACGGCCGCCTCCTTCCAGAAGTACGACCCCTTCGTCCCGGTGTCGGTGCGGCGCTATACCCTCGTACAGTTCGCCCTCGCGGTGCTGGGCGCGATGGCGGTGCTGCGGTTCGCATCGGGGCTCACCTGGTTC
>DASWBQ010000490.1:0-2558 GCA_036390535.1 Gemmatimonadales bacterium
CCGGGGCGTGGACCTGCCCATGATCACCGGCTGATGCCGGTCCTCCGGAACATCGGCGTTCTGGCCCGCTGTCTCCCCGCCGGGGCCCAGGACGAGATCCATCTCCTGCCGGACGCCGCGGTGGCCTGGCACGGCCGGACCGTCAGCTGGGTCGGCCCTGAGCGGGACCTGCCCGAGGAGTACGCCGCCGGCCCGGTGATCGACGCCGGGCGCCGGCTGGTCGTGCCGGGCCTGGTCGATTGCCACACCCACCTGGCCTTCGGCGGATGGCGTGGCGACGAATTCGCCCTCCGGATCCAGGGTCGCTCCTATCAGGAGATCGCGGCCGCCGGCGGCGGCATCGCCTCCACGATGCGCAAGACCCGCGAGGCGCCGGCCGCCGAGCTGCTCGGCCGCTGCCGCGGCTTCCTCGCGGAGATGGCTGCGCTGGGCGTGACCACCGTGGAGTGCAAGACCGGGTACGGGCTCGACGAGGCTTCCGAACTCCGCCTGCTCGACGTCTATGGCGCCCTGGCCCGCGAAGGTCCCCAGCGGATCGTCGCCACGCTGCTGGCGGCGCACGTCGTGCCTCCCGAATACCGGGATCGGCGGGCCGACTACGTGGCCCTCGTCACCGACCGGATCATCCCCGCTGCCGCAGGGCGGGCCGGGTTCTGCGACGTCTTCGTCGAGGAGGGCGCCTTTTCCGTTCCGGAGGCGCGGACCATACTGCGGGCCGGCCTCGCCCACGGGATGCGTCCCAAGCTCCACGCCGACCAGCTCAGCGCCTGCGGCGGGGCTGAGTTGGCGGGCGAAATGGGGGCCGCCTCGGCGGATCACCTCGAGTGCATCACTCCGGCCGGGATCGCCGCCATGCGGGCGGCGGGCGCCGTGGCGGTCAGCCTCCCGATCGCCACGCTTTATCTCCGCCAGCCGCCGATGCCGGCCCGCACGTTGATCGACGCGGGGATTCCGGTGGCGGTCGCCACCGACTTCAACCCCGGGTCGGCGCCGTCGTTCCACCTCCCGTTGGCGCTCACCCTTGCCTGCACGGTGCAGCGAATGACTCCGGCCGAAGCGCTGAAGGGGGCGACCAGCATCGCCGCCCGCGCCATTGGGGTCGAGGCGGAGTGCGGCTCGGTCGAGGTCGGCAAGGCCGCCGACCTGGCCGTGATTGACGCGCCCGATGTCAACCACTGGCTCTATCACTTCCGTCCCAACGCCTGCCGCCGGACCATCATCGGTGGCGTCACCGTCCCTCGCCACGAAGCCCCATGACCGATCGCCGCGCCTTCCTCTCGATCTGTACCGCCGCCGGGCTCGCCCCGGCCCTGAGCGCCGCCCTGTGGCGCGACGCCGTGGCCACCGCCCGTCCGCCCGTCCGCCCGTCCGCTCGTCAGGCGCAGCCAGTGAGGCTCACCACGGCCCAGATCGCCGCCGCCGAGGCGGTCGCCGGCCTCCACTTCACCGAGGCCGAGCGGGAGATGATGCTCGACAACCTGAACGGCGCCCTGCAGTCGTTCACCCGGCTGCGGGAGGTCTCGATCCCGAACGGGGTCGCGCCGGCGCTGTCGTTCAACCCGGTGCTCCCCGGCTGGGTGCCGGCCCCGGCCACCAGGCCCGGGAAACCGGTGCGCCGCTCCGTCGCCCGTCCGGCGGCCCCGGCGGACCTCGCATTCATGGGGGTGGCCGACCTGGCGGAACTGGTCCGGACCCGGCGGGTGACCGCGGTTGAGCTGACCGCGCTCGCCCTGGAGCGCCTCAAGCTTCATGGCCCCACCCTCGAGTGCGTGGTCACCCTCACCGAGGAGCGGGCCCTGCGCCAGGCGGCGGAAGCCGATCGGGAGATTGCGGCCGGCAAGTATCGCGGCCCCCTGCACGGCATCCCCTGGGGCGCCAAGGATCTCCTCGCCGTTTCCGGGTACCCCACCAGCTGGGGCTCTCCGGTCTTTCAGGACCAGGTCCTGCCAGAGACTGCCACGGTGGTGGAGCGGCTCGATGCCGCCGGCGCCATTCTCGTCGCCAAGCTCACCCTGGGCGAACTGGCGATGGGGGATGTCTGGCACGGCGGCATGACCCGGAATCCGTGGAACACCCGGCAGGGGTCGAGCGGCTCCTCCGCGGGGTCGGCGTCGGCGACCTCCGCCGGCCTGGTGCCGTTCACCATCGGGACCGAGACGCTGGGCTCGATCGTTTCTCCCTCGACGCGGTGCGGTGTCACCGGGCTTCGCCCCACCTTCGGGCGCGTGAGCCGCCATGGCGCCATGGCCCTGTCGTGGTCGATGGACAAGATCGGCCCCATCTGCCGCTCCGCGGAGGACTGCGCCCTGGTGCTGGCGGCCATCCATGGCCCCGATGGCCGGGACGGTACCGTCTCCGACGTCCCCTTCGCCTGGGATCCGTCCCGGCCGCTGTCCGGGCTCCGGGTCGGCTACCTGAAGGCCGCGTTCGACGCCGAGCGTCCAACCCGGGCGCTGGATGACGCCGCCCTCGAGGCGCTGCGCGGCCTTGGCGTCACGCCGACTCCGGTGGAACTGCCTGGCGACCTGCCGATCGCCGCGATGCGGATCATCCTCTCC
>DASWBQ010000491.1:0-4540 GCA_036390535.1 Gemmatimonadales bacterium
AGCTGGGCGTAGCTGACGCGGTTGGCGGTCAGGGCGTCCACCACCACCGTCACGCTGTCGGGGTTGGCGGCGATCCCGGGCCGCAACTGGGTGCCCAGGGCCTGACGGAGCGCCCGCTCCTCCTCCTCCAAGACGCGACGACGGGTCGCGAAGCTCCCGAGGATGGCGCGAACCCTGGTGTCCTGGTCGGCGGTCAGCTGGAGATCGGCCCGGAGCCGCTCCAGAAACCGCTGCTCCAACTGGCGGCGGAGTTCCTGGGCCCGGGCGGGCCCGGGATCCTGCGCCTGAACCGCCGGCGCCAGCAGGGCAGTCAGGGCGAGAAAGCGGAGTGCACGGTTCCACATCGGTTCAGCCCTCCAGGCTGTTGATCAGGCGGGTCACTTCGTCGTCCGTCAGTTCCTCGAAGCTGCGAATCTCCACCGGTCCGGCGCGATCCGGAAGAAGCTCCAGGACCAGTTCCAGATCGCTCGCCTCGAGCGACTCCAACTCAGGCAGCACACTCACCTCCGCGACCTCGGTGGCGGTCCCGCCCTGGGAGGGCGGCCCACCACCCGGGAACACCACCAGCGCAACCGCCGCCGCCGCTGCGACCGGCAGGGCGAACCAGCGGAACCGCGCCCACCACCTCCGGGAACCGGCAGGATCCTTGAGCGCGGCGACCACCCGGGTGGCCACGAAATCCACCGGGAGGGTCGCGGCAACCTCCGCCCCGATCATCGCCCCGGACTGCACCACCCGCCATTCCGCCGCGCAGTCCGCGCAGGAGGCCAGGTGGGCCTTCTCGGTCGCCGACCATTCGTTCCGGCCGTGGGTGACGGCGGCCATCCGGTCGGAAAGCTGGGTGCATTCGCTCATGCGATCAGCTCCTTGAGCCGCTTGACGGCGTGGTGGTAGTGGACCCGGGCCGCGCCCGCGGTGGTACCGAGTGCCAGGGCGATTTCGTCGTACTCCATTCCCTGCTGGGCCCTCAGGAGGAAGACCTCCCGTTGCAGCCGCGGCAGCGTAGCCAGGCCCCCTTCGATACGGCACCCAGTCTCGGAAGCCTCCGCCTCGCCCTGCGGATCGGCGGCGGAGGGAAGGTCGGTGTCCTCGAGCTGGACGACCTGCCGGCCCCGCTCGCGCCGGAAGTGATCCTTCCGGAGGTTCGAGCCGATCCGGAACAGCCAGCTTCGGAACGACGCCTCGCCTCGCCAGCCGTCCAGGCCCCGGAAGGCCTTGATGAACGTCTCCTGGACCAGGTCCTCGACCGCCTCCGGCGGGGCCCCAGCCCCGTAGAGGAACCGCCCAAGGGCGGCCGCGTGCCGTCTGACCAGTATCGTGGCGGCGCGCTGGTCCCCCGCCTGCCAGGCCCCGACCAGCGCGGCATCCGACGGGTCCCCGGCTGGCTGGAGTTCGATCATAGCTGAGAGGTGGACGCTGAAGGGGCGGAAGTGTTAAGGCGGCCGGGGGCCGGACGCTAGGGGTCGGGATACCCCCCGCGTTACTTTTCGCAGCCCTCCAACGCACCAGGAGCGATCGTGCGGACTTCGACAAGATGGCTCTCCACCCGGCTGGGCTGCGCCGTCCTGGCCGGCCTGGCCTTCCCGCCGGCGATCCCGGCGCAGGACCCCGGGCGGATCAACTTCGAGCGGTACACGCTGCCGAACGGGCTGACCATCATCTTGGCGCCGGACCGGACCACCCAGGTCGTGGCCGTGAACGTCTGGTACGACGTCGGCTCCCGGAACGAGGTCCGGGGCCGGACCGGGTTCGCCCACCTCTTCGAGCACATGATGTTCCAGGGCTCCGCCAATGTGAAGAAGGGTGAGTACATGCAGCTGGTGGAGCGGGCCGGCGGCGAACTGAACGGCAGTACCACCGAGGACCGTACCAACTACTTCCAGGTCCTCCCGTCGAACCGCCTCAACCTCGGCCTCTGGCTCGAGGCGGACCGGATGCGGTCGCTGGCGATCACCAAGGAGAATTTCGAGAACCAGCGGGAGACGGTGAAGGAGGAGCGGCGGCTGCGGGTCGACAACCAGCCGTACACCGGGGCCATCTTCGAGGGCATGTACGCCCTGGCGGACAGCGCCGCCTGCTTCCCGTATTCGCACTCGGTGATCGGCTCGATGGACGATCTCAACGCCGCGCAGGTGCCGGACGTGCAGGCGTTCTTCGACCTGTACTACGCGCCCAACAACGCGATCCTGACCGTCACGGGGGACTTCGACGTTGCCGAGGCGAAGGGGCTGATCGAGCAGTATTTCGGGGGCATCGCCCGCGGGAAGGAGCCCCCAGCCGTTTCCTGCTCGCAGCCTTTCGGGACCGGCAAGATCAGCCGTCCCTGGCCCGACTCCAAGGCCACCGTGCCTGGGGTGCTGGTGGCCTACCGCGTTCCGGAGTACCGCCACGGGGACACCCCGGCACTCGACCTCCTGGCCACAATCCTCGGCCAGGGAGAGAGTTCCCGTCTCAACCGCGCCGTGGTCCGCGACCAGAAGCTCGCCCAAGTCGCCATCTCCCTGATGAACCCCGCGGGCCCGCGCCGGGGGCCGGGGGTATTCCTCGCTCTCGGCATCGCCAACACCGGGGTCAGCGCCGACTCCCTCGAGCGGGGACTCAGCGAGGTGTTCGGGACCATCGCGAGAGAGGGAATCAGCGAGGCGGAGCTTTCCAAGGCGAAGAACGCCTACCGCTCGCGGGTGATCCTGGAGCGGCAGCAGGCCCTCTACCGGGCCGAGGCGCTCCAGGCGGCGAACCTGTTCCTCGGGGACCCTGACGCGGTGAACACGGCCTGGCGCAGAACGATGGATGTCACCGTAGCCGACGTGAAGCGAGTGGCCGCGGAGTACCTTCGCGCCGACAACTCGCTCACCCTCCTGATCACGCCGGAGGCGAAATGAGTCAGCACACGAGACGGGCAGACGCGCGGACGGGCGGACGGGCCTGCTTGGCCCTTTTCAGCGCCGTCTGCCTGGCGAACGCCGCGGCCGAGGCCCAGGAGTTCCCCAAGACGCCGCCGGCGCCGGCGCCGGTGCGCCCGGCGCCCTTCCCCCCCTTCCAGGAGGCGACCCTGCCGAGCGGCCTGCGCCTCCTGGTCGTCGAGAGCCGGAAGGAGCCGGTCGTCTCGGTGTCGCTTTCCTTCGCCGCCGGGTCGGTCCTCGATCCCGCCGGCAAGGAGGGACTTGCCGGCATGACGGCCAGCCTCCTCAGCAAGGGAGCCGGCAAGCGGACCGCCGATCAGTTCGCCGAGGCGATCGAGAGCACCGGGGGCTCGCTCTCCGCAGGGGCCGGATCGGACTTCCTGACGCTGAGCGCCAACGTCATGACGCCCAGCCTGCCGCTTGCCTTCGAATTGATGGCCGATGCGGTCATCCGGCCCACCTTCCCCGAGGCAGAGGTCGAGCTGCTCAGGACCCAGACGCTGTCGGGGCTGCAGGTGCAGCTCTCCCAGCCGGGAGCACTGGCCGACATCGCCCTGCAGAAGGCGCTCTACGGGGCGCATCCCTACAGCCGCAGCCCGGTACCCGCGTCGGTGCGGGCCATCACCCGGGCCGACATCGTCGCCTTCCACCGAGCCAGGCTGCGGCCCTCCGGCGCGCTGATGGTGGTCGCCGGCGACGTGTCGCTGGCCGAGGCACGCCGCCTGGCGACGCAGGCTTTCCGCGGCTGGCTGGGCGCGCCGCCGGCCGCGGTTGCCGTGAAGCCTCCCGCGGCGCGGACCGCATCGGAGATCGTCCTGGTCCACCGCCCCGGGTCGGTCCAGTCGAACATCCTGGTCGGCAATCTCACCACGCCGCCAGGGGATCCGCGCCAGTACGCGGCGGCGGTGGCCAACAAGATCCTGGGTGGCGGGGCGGACAGCCGCCTGTTCCTGATCCTGCGGGAACAGAAGGGGTGGACGTACGGCGCCTACTCGGGACTCAGCCGGCGGAAAGGCATCGGTCACTTTACGGCCAGCGCCGAGGTCCGGACCGAGGTCACCGACTCCGCGCTCACCGAACTCCTCGCGCAGGTCCGCCGGATCGGCCGCGAGACGCCGCCGGCCGGAGACCTGGAGGCGGCGAAGGGGTCCCTGGTGGGCAGCTACCCGCTCACGGTCGAGACGGCGGAACAGGTGGCGGGCGCCGTCGCGAATGCCCGTCTCTATGGCCTTGGCGCCGACTACGTCCAGAACTACCGCGTTCGACTCTCCGAGGTCACGGCGGCGCAGGTCGAGTCGGCAGCCAGGGAGCTGATGCGGGCCGATGCCGCCGCGATCGTGGTGGTCGGCGACGGCGCGAAGATCTACGACCGGATCAAGGGCATCGCCCCGACCCGGATCGTGGACCCGGAGGGCGCTCCCCTGACCGCGGCGGACCTCGTGGCCAAAGCGGCGGCCCTGCCGTTCGACGTCCGGTCCCTGGCCGCCAAGTCGGACAGCTTCGGCATCATGGTCCAGGGGAACCAGCTCGGGGCGATGACCGCCTCGCTGGAGCCGACGGCCGACGGCTTCCGATACGTCGAAGCCACCAACGTCGCCGCGTTCGTGCAGCAGCGGACGGAGGTCACCACGGACAAG
>DASWBQ010000492.1:0-11999 GCA_036390535.1 Gemmatimonadales bacterium
GTCAGCGTCGGGGGAGCCTACGAAGCGCTGGGCGACGCCGCCAGCGCCGATCGCTACTTCGCCATGGCGGCCGAACGGGGCGTCGAGCACCAGCGCGGCCGGGAGTGATCTGCCCCGCGGCATCGCGGGCAGGGGTCGCGCCATTCCGGCACCGGGCGGCATGCGATTGGTTGTCGAATCAGGGACGGCCGGGGCGAGCTTGACACCGCCACCGTCTCCGGTGAGGTTCCATAGTGGTACCATTTAGCAACCACATGCCGACACTCACGATCAAGGGTCTGCCCGATCCGGTCTACCGCCGCCTGAAGGCCCAGGCGGCGGCGCACCGTCGCAGCCTCAACGGCGAGATCATCGTCTGCCTCGAAAGGGCGGTAGGCGCCAGCCTTGATGTCCGCACCTGGCTGGCGGAGGCGGAGGCCTTTCGCGACCGGGTTGGGGTTCGGCCGCTCAGTGACCGCGACCTTCGGGCGGCGCGCCGGGCCGGGCGGGTGTGATCGTCGCTGACGTCAACCTGGTCGCTGCCCTGCTGCTCGGCGGCGTTGAGGCGGATCGCGCCCGGGCGATCTTCGAGCGGGACCCGGAGTGGGCGGCACCGGTCCTCTGGCGGAGCGAGTTCCGCAGCATTCTCGGGGCCTACATGCGCCGGCGCGGGCTCGGCCTGGCCGACGCCTGGCTGGCGCACGAGATGGCCGAGCGGCTGCTGGCACCTCGGGAGCAGCTGCCCGATGGAGAGCGGGTGCTTCACCTGGTGAGCGCCTCGCCCTGCTCGGCCTATGACTGCGAGTATGTCGCCCTGGGCGAAGCGCTCCGGGTGCCCCTGGTGACGTCGGACCGCCAGGTCCTGCGCCATTTCCCGGAGGTCGCCATCAGCCCGGACGGGTTCCTTGCCGCTCTGGACGGGCCGCGCCGCGGCCCGTAGCTTGGCACCATCGGGGTGCACCCTTGGGGCCGCGCGCGTCGCCGCGGCAGGGGGACGAGACGGTGGGCAAGCTCGTCGTGATCACCAACCTGACGCTGGACGGCGTGATGCAGTCGCCGGGGCGCCCGGACGAAGACCGCCGGGGCGGCTTCGGGCACGGCGGGTGGGCCGCGCCCTTCGGGGCGATGGAGGAAGCCGGCGGGGCGCTCGCCAACATCGGCGCCCTGCTGCTGGGGCGATGGACCTACGAGAGCTTCCGCGGCTTCTTCCCGAACCAGTCCGACAACCCGTACACGGCCTTCCTCACCGACATCCCGAAATACGTCGCGTCACTGACGATGACGGAGGCGCCGGCCTGGGCCAACACCATACTGCTGCACGGCGACGCGACGGCCGCCGTGGCCCGGCTCAAGGCGGAACTCGAGCGGGACCTGGTGGTGTTCGGCAGCGGGACGCTGGTGCGATCGCTGATGGGGAAGGCCCTGGTGGATGACCTCGTGCTCCTGATCCACCCGCTGGTGCTGGGCACCGGCCGGCGGCTCTTCCTGGACAACGGCTGGTCCGCCGGCTTCGCCCTCCGTGATGTCACGACGACGAGCCGCGGGGTGGTGGTCGCGACCTACGGGCCGGCCGGCGAACAGGGCCCCATCAGCTAGGCCGGGTCGGCGCGCCCGGTGCTGGTTGCCGGCCCGGATCGGCCTGGGGTATCGTCAGGCGGTCCCCAACCAGGTGAACCGATGCACGCACCAGAGTGTTCTTCGTGCCGCGTCAGGATGGAGGAGGGCTTCCTGCTGGACCGGGGGCACGGGGATTCACGGAAGGTGGGGGAGTGGGCGGAGGGCGAGCCGGAGCGCCGGTGGTGGGGACTCCAGCTGAAGGGGAAGGAGCGGCTCCCGGTGGTGGCGTACCGCTGTCCCCGGTGCGGCCTGCTCCAGTCCTACGCCCGCTGAACCCGGGCCGGACGCCGGCGCAGGCCCCGGTGTTTCGGCACGTGCCGACGGGGTCCGCGGAGCGGCGAAGCGGCTGAGCGACTATCTTACGCATGCGGTGGCTCAGCCAGGCACTGCTTCTTCCGCCTGGAGAGCACGCCATGACGCGCCGTTCCTCGTCATCCAATTCCCAATTCAGCAATGCCTCGAACGATCCCCTGGTCGAGCGGGTCCGCGCCCGGGTCGGGCGCGCCACGCGGGTGATCAAGCGGCGTGACCGGGCGGCCCTGCCCCCGACCGGCCGGGGCCGACCCACTGACGATGCGCCCGCGTACGAGCTTCGCGCCCTGCGGCTCGTGTACCATTCCCTGGGGCGGGCCTATCGGCGCCATCGCGACCAGACCGGCGAGCCGGTCACGCCGGCGCTCAAGGCCGCCGCCAAGGCCTTCAAGCAGGACCCGACGGTTCTGTCGCTCGCCCCGGTGGCTGCCTACCTCGACCAGATGGGACTGCTGACGTGGTGAAGGCGCACGCCCGGGACGACGAGTATCATGATCCCGGTGCGAAGGGATCGCTGTCGGGGACGCTGGGGATGTGGCTGACGGTGCGGGCCGATGGCCGGGAGGCGGTGCATCACAATCTGGTCTTCACCCTCTCCTGCCCGAGCGAATCGCGGGCCGACCGGGTGGCCGGGTACCTGCGCCGCAGCCTGGCCTGCGGCGCCGTCACGGTGGGGCGATCGCCGGCCGACCACGAGGCGTGGCAGGTGGAGGGCTCGACCCACTTCGAGATCCAGTCGCTGACCAAGCTCGAGCGGCTCTCGACCTGGCTCCGTCGGTCGGCCGGCCGGCACCAGGTGTACCTGGTCGGGCTGGCCCTGCGCGAGGCGCCGGCGTAACGGCGCCGACAGCGGGACCCTGATGGCGCGGCGACGGATCAGTCCAACGGTCCCGTCGCCGCTTCTTTTTCCGCCCGAGGCCGGCCTTGCGCCGCGCGGCCGGGTGGTGCGAACGTCTCGACATGCGACTCCGCCGCCTGGTGGCTCCGATCCTCGTGCTCGCCGGCCTCTTCCTTGTCATGCGCTTCGCCGCCGCGCCGATCGCGCGCCCCGCCCTTGGCTACATCGCCAAGGTGACCTGCTCACAGGTGTTCGTCGGGGGCCTTTCTCCCGAGGCCGCGGTGGCGGAACTTCCCGACCTGATGGTGACCCGGGTGATCCGCACGAGGGTGGACGTCCCCGGCGGCCGGGTGCGGGCCTCGATCCCCGGGGTCATCGCCCGCGAGGCCGTGCATCACGACGGCCTCGGGTGCACCCTGGTGCCGGCCGAGGGTGAGATGGCCGCCTTTCCGGCGATGCCTCCCTCGCCACCGGCCGCAGCCGAGGTGGCGGCGCTGCCGTGGCCCACGGGCGACCGGGTGGAGCCGCAAGTGCCCCCCGGCGTCGACAGCGCCCGCCTCGAGGCGGCGCTCGAGCGTGCCTTCGCCGAGCCCCATCCGCGGGCGCGCCGCAACACCCGGGCGGTGGTGGTGGCGCACCGCGGGCGGATCATCGCCGAGCGGTACGCGGACGGCTTCGGGCCGGAGACCCGGTTTCCGGGGTGGTCGATGACCAAGAGCGTCGGAAGTGCGCTGGTGGGCGTGCTGGTGGGAGAAGGGAAGCTGAGCCTCGACTCGGCGAACCTCTTCCCGGCATGGGGCGGGGAAGAGGACCCCCGCCGGCGGATCACCCTGGGCCAGCTGATGTGGATGAGCGACGGGCTGGCGCACGACGAGAGCTACGCCCCCACCGGCGGTGCGACCAGGCTGCTGTTCGGCGCCCGGGACATCGCGGCGACCGCCGCGGCGACGCCGGCCCGAAGCGAGCCGGGCACGACCTGGTACTACGCCAGCGCCGCGTCCAACCTGATCGCCCAGCTGGTGCGGGAGGCGGTGGGCGGCACCCTCACGGACTACCTGACCTTCCCGCGGCGGGCGCTGTTCGACCGGATCGGGATGCGGAGCGCGGTGATGGAGCCGGACGCCACCGGACTGTTCGTGACGTCGTCGTTCATGTACGCGACGGCGCGGGACTGGGCCCGCTTCGGGCAGCTGTACCTGCAGGACGGCGTCTGGAACGGGGAGCGGATCCTGCCGTCGGGGTGGGTGCGCTACAGCGTGGCGCCGGCGCCCGCCGCCATGGTGGGGGAGTACGGCGCGCAGTGGTGGCTCAATGCGGGCGCGGCGAGGGATACGGCGCACCGTCCGTTTCCGCTGGTGCCGCGCGAGTTCTACCGGGCGGCGGGTTTCGAAGGGCAGATGGTCGGGGTGGTGCCCTCGGCGGGGCTGGTGGTGGTGCGGCTGGGACTGTCGCGCCCGGACCAGGCGTTCGATCCGGGTGAGCTGATGGTGGACGTGCTGGCGGCTGTGCAGGACCACGGCAGGTGAAGCTCGGCAGATACGGCTCGGCAGGGCGGCGGGTCGTGACTTCGCTGGCGGGAGGGACAGATGTTCTGGCCGATCTTCATCTCCGCCATCGCGTTCTGGGGCGTCGCCCTCGGGGGGGCGGCCTGGTTTGCTCGACGGTATCTCCGGGCGCTGGAGCAGCAGGCAGCGGGCCAGGCCCGGATTGGTGAGCTGGAGCGGCGGATTGATGCGCTGGAGTCGGAGCTCGAGGTGCGACGGCTTCCTCCGGGCCCGCCGCCCGGCTGACGATTCACCGAACGTGCCGGGGAATACACGGACCGCTGCCGCGGGGGGGACCATGAGGCAACTTCTGATCGAGAACATCGACCCGCGGCCCGGGCGCGGCGGCTGGCACGGCGGGCCGACTGCGGCGGGCGCGTTGCGCGGGGTGTCCGCTGCTGACGCCGCCTGGCAACCAGCGCCAGGCCGGAAGAGCATCTGGGACCTCACCCTGCACATTGCCTACTGGAAGTACGCGGTACGGCGGCGGTTGGCGGGTGATCCGGCGGGTGGCTTCCCGAGACGCCCCGCCAACTGGCCCCGGGTGCCCGCCGTGCCCGATGCCGCGGCGTGGCGGGCGGATGTCGCCCTGCTCAAGGCGGAGCACCAGCGGCTGGTTGCCGCGGTGGCCGCGGTTCCTCTCCGCCGGTACGGCGCGGTGCTGCCGGGCCGGAAGCGGTGGACCGTGGGGGAGCTGATCGTCGGCATCGCCCAGCACGACGCCTACCATGTCGGGCAGATCCAGATGCTCAAGCGACTGCTGGCCGCGCGCCGAACCGCGTCGTGATCTTCGTTCCCGTTCTCACGACCCCGCGGCTCCGGCTGCGGGGGTTCGACGTCCGTGATTTCGAGCCGCTGGCCGAGATGCTGGCGCATCCCGACCTGGCGCGCGTCCTGGGTGACGGGCGGTCGATCGACCGCGCCGAGGCGTGGCGGCGGCTGGCGGGCATCCTCGGCCACTGGGTGCTGCGCGGCCACGGGCTCTGGGCGCTCGAGGAGCGGGCCTCGGGGGCGTTCGCGGGGTGGGCCGGCCTGATCCAGCCCGAGGGATGGCCAGCGCTGGAAATCGCCTATTCGCTGGCACGGCCGTTCTGGGGTCGGGGGTACGCGCGCGAGGCGGCGGCGGCTTCACTCGCGTACGCTCACGAGACGCTCCACCGGACCGAGGTGATCAGCATCATCCGGCCGGCCAACCTGGGCTCGATCCGGGTCGCGACTGCGCTCGGCGCCACCCGGGCCGAGACGATCGACTTCTTCGGCGCCCCCTCCGACGTCTACCGCTACCCCCTGCCGGCCGGCGTCGCCTCGAGGGCACAGGCCTGACCGGCGCCGGTTCCCATCGGGCGTTAGCTTCTCTGCGGCGGCGAACGGCAGGCCGCCGACACATCCCAGGGGGTATCATGCGCACCGGCATTCTGTCCCTACTCTCGATCATGATGCTGTCCCTGCCGGCCATGGCGCAGGAGGAACCCGCGCGCCGGGGCTTCTGGGTGGGGTTCGGGCTGGGTGGCGGGGCGAACCTCACCACCACGCTGGATGACGGCAGCCCCGGCGGCTTCGCGGGCAGCTTCCGCGCCGGCGGCACGCTCAACCAGAAATGGCTGCTCGGCGGCGAGAGCATCGGCTGGGTCCGGGACGTCGAGGAGGAAACCTGGGCGTACCGATCCAACTTCTCCCCGATCGCGATGTTCTACCCGAGCGCGACGGGCGGATGGTTCCTCAAGGCCGGTCCCAGCATCTCCGTCCTCAACGAGAGCAGCGCCATCTCGAACCAGGTGGACGGCGTGGACATCGTCACGACGGTGAGCGCCACCGAAATCGGATTCGGCGGCACGTTCGGGGTGGGGTACGACCTCAAGATCGGGCGCAACCTGTACCTGGTGCCGGAAGTCAACTACCTACTGCAGGCCTTCTCGGGGCGGGTGACCGACACGCCCCTCGGCACGATCCCCGGCACGAACTCGATCCTGGTGTTCACCCTCGGATTGACCTGGCATTGAAGGCGGGAGAGGGCGGGATAAGGCGGGAGAGGGCGGGAGGGAGCGGGAGCGAGCGGGATGCGGGGCGGTTGGCTTGCCCGGTCGACCTTCAGGGATGAACCTCGGCCCAGACGGCGCGGTGATCGCTGGCGGTGAGGGCGGCCCGGACTGAGCCAGAGGCGGCGCGGCCGTGGTCGAGGCCACGCACGAAGACGTGATCGAAGGACCACACCAGATGGGTGCGGCCGACGTCACGGGTCAGCCAGCTCCATCCCTGCTCCACGAACAGCCGGCCCAACCCCTTCCGGTTGAGGTCGCCGGCGACGACCGCCGGCCCAGCGTGCCGCGCGGCGTCCGCCAGCACCACCCTGGCCTGCGCCGCCTGCTGACCGGGCAGGATCTCGCGCATCGTCCCGAAGTGCACCGCGTAGGCCGTGACCGGCTGGTCCCGGACCAGCACCGTCGCCGCCACGGCAATCCGAGGCAGGCCGTGGATGCCCGAGTGGGGCAACTCGAGGCGACGATGGGCCGCGATCGGCCAGCGGGAGAGGAGCGCGGGCCCGAAGTCACGACCGGTGCGCGGGTGGCGGGCCGCGGCGTGATACGCGACCCGGAGTCCCAGCCGGTCGGCCATCCGGTGCGCCGCCTCGGCGTCGGCCTCCTGGAGGGCAAGGAGATCGGCGCCGGCCAGGAAGGGCTCTTCGGCCGCCACCCCGATGGCGCGGTCGAGGCGATCGGCAAAGTAGAGGTTGAAGGTCGCCAGCCGGAGCGGGAGCACCGAGGACACGCGCGAAAGATGCCGGATCAGGGCTCCTCGTCCAGCTGGAAGATGTCATCGACCGGCCGCCCGAACACCCGCGCGATCCGGAGCGCGAGGGCGAGCGACGGCACGTAGCGGCCCTGCTCGAGGAGAATGATCGTCTGGCGGGTGCAGCCGACCTGGTCCGCCAGGGCCTGCTGGGTCATCTCGCCCCGCTCGAAGCGGAGCCGGCGGATGACGTTGCTGATCTCGGCCTTGGGCATGGTCAGCTCCGCCGGTAGCCGATGAGGACGCCCAGCGGCAGGACCAGCGCCTTGAGCAGCAGCATCGACCACATCACCAGATAGAGCCAGACCAGGGGAACGGCGCCAGCGCGATGATACGTCTCCTGGAGGCCGATCACCCAGAATACCAGGGTGACCAGCATGGCATTACCCTCGAGGAGGGGAGCCCGGTCAAGGATGGCGACGTCACGCTCATCCACCGGACTGCCGGGCCTGACGGAGAGTGCCCGGGCCCGGATGGCGAAACTGGCCAGGACCACCAGCGCCGCGAGCATCAGAAGGGTCACCGTAACCCGGGTGGTGTCATCGTCATAGAAGGTGTCGGCACCGGCCCGGACCACGATCACCCCGGCGGCGGCGATCAAGGCGAGGCCGACCAGGAGGGCGCGCCGCGCCATGACCTGGAGCGCGGTCGGAGCCAGCGTTTCCCCTGGCGGCAGGGCCAGGGGCGGGGGGCGGCGGAGGACCCGTCGGGTGCCGATGGCGATGGCGGCGGCGCCGGCGGCGATGGCGAGGATGGCCCAGAGCAGGATCGACATTGCTGCGCTCCCAGTGTTGGACAGGCGTAATGTAATGTATTTCATTCTTTATGTAAAGAGATACGTACGTTGCGGGAGAGGGCGGGAGAGGGAGAGAGCCGGAGAAGAACAGGCTAGCTTGCCCGTGGCCTGCCCTCCGGAGTATGGTCGGGCGTGAAGCGCTCACCCCTGTTCTGGCCGGTGGTGGCGGCCGCGGCCGGGCTGCTCTCGTCCGGGCTGTTATCCGGGGTGTTGGGGCTGTCGCGCGATCTCTTCATCGCGGGCCACGTCCTCGTCGTCGGAGCCCTGGTGGCTGCCTGGTTGCGGGTCGAGGGAATCGACTTCGGGGTGCAGTGGCGCCGCCGCTGGCTCAGCGGAGCGATCGGCGGCGCTCTGGTGGGATTCGCGCTGGCGCGAAGCGTGGTCGGCCAGGCGGGCTCGTCGCGGCCGGGGGGCGGGGCATTGGCGTGGGCGCTGGCGTGGGATGGGGTGGCGTATGGGTTGGCGGACGTGCTGCTGCTCTCGGTGGTGCCGGTGCTGGCGGTGTACGGGACCCGGCCGGCCGAGGAGCTGCAGCGGGCCGGCGCGCGGTGGCGATGGGCCTTCACGGCGCTCGCCGCCAGCCTGGTGGTGACGGTCGCCTATCACGCCGGTTTCGCCGAGTTCCGGGGCGCCGCCATGGCGGGGCCGCTGATCGGCAACGGCGTCGTGACGCTGAGCTACCTGGTCACCGGCAGCCCGGTGGCGCCGGCGCTGTCGCACGTGATGATGCACGCCGCCGCGGTGCTGCACGGGATGGCGACCACGACGCAACTGCCACCGCACTGAGCGCGACGAACGGCAGCGGGACGAACTGCGGCGGGACCAAGGAGCATCATGGGCACTGGAGCGCTGGCCCTGATCGAGGCTGCCCGTCGATCAGGGGTGGAGGTCTGCTTCGCGAATCCCGGCACCACCGAGATGCCGCTGGTGCTGGCGCTCGACCAGGTGGCCGGGATGCGGGCGGTGCTGGGATTGTTCGAGGGGGTGTGCACCGGAGCGGCCGACGGCTGGGCGCGCATGACCGGTCGTCCCGCGGCGACGCTGCTGCATCTCGGCCCGGGCCTCGCCAACGGGATCGCCAACCTTCACAACGCCCGGCGGGCGCGGACGCCGGTGGTCAACTGGATCGGCGAGCACGCCACCAGCCACCAGGCCTTCGATGCGCCGCTGACGTCGGACATCGAAGCGCTGGCGGGCACGGTCGGGTGGGTGCGCACGGTGCGGTCGGCGGCGGAGATGGCCGAGGCGAGTGCGACTGCGGTGAGGGCGGCGCTGGGACCGCCCGGGCGAGTGGCATCGCTGGTGGTTCCGGCGGACTGCCAGTGGTCGACGGTCGACACCCCGGCAGCCTCGGGTGGCCCGGCAGGCCGCCACCACGGGAGTGCACCAACCAATCTTGACGGTGTCGTGGAGCGGCTTCGCCGCGGCCACGGCGCGCTGCTGCTCGGCGGGTCCGCGCTGAGCGAGACCGGACTCCGGGCCGCGGCGCGGGTGGCGGCCGCCACGGGGGCCGCCGTCTGGGTCGAGACATTCCCGGCACGGCAGGAGCGGGGGCGGCACCTGCCGTCGTTCCCGACGCTGCCCTACTTCCCGGAGCAGGCCCGCGAGGCGCTGGCCTCCGTGACGGCGCTGGTCCTGGCAGGAGCGCGCGACCCGGTAGCGTTCTTCAAGTACCCGGGCCAGCCGTCGCGGTTCGCCCCCGAGGGGGCACAAGTGCAGATGCTGGCCGATCCCGACGCCGGCGTGGATGCGGCGGCGGCGCTCGAGGCGCTGGCGGAGGCGCTGGGGGCACCGCCCTGGGCCGCGCCGGCCGCCGAGGCCCTGCGCTATGCACCGAAGGGTGAGGCGCTCACGCCGGAGACCTTGGGCCACGCCATCGCGGCCCACACTCCCGAGGGCGCGATCGTCGTCAACGAAGCGGCGACGACGGGAATGGTGTGGAACAGCGCCTGGGCCGGGAAGGCCGCGCCGCACACGATGCTGGGGCTGACGGGTGGCTCGATCGGGCAGGGCCTGCCGTGCGCGCTGGGCGCCGCGATCGCCTGCCCGGACCGGAAGGTGATCGCCTTCCAGGCGGACGGCAGCGGGCTGTATACCCTGCAGGCGCTCTGGTCGATGGCCCGCGAGGGGAGCGACGTGACGGTGGTGGTCTGCGCCAACCGCCGTTACCGGATCCTGCAGTACGAGCTGTCGCGCGTCACGGCGACGCCGGGACCCAAGGCGGTAGGGTTGACCGACATCGGCCGTCCGGACCTCAGCTGGGTGGACCTGGCGAAGGGGTTCGGGGTGCCCGGAGTGGCGGTGAGGACGGACGTGGAGCTGGCCGCGGCGCTCGGGCGTGCCCTCGGCGAACCGGGGCCGAAACTGATCGAGGCGGTGCTGTAGGGCGGCATGACGGCAGGGCGGCAAGGCGGCAGGGCGGCAGGGCGGCAAGGCGGCAGGGCGGCAAGGCGGCAAGGCGGCAAGGCGGCAGGTGATGCTCGGCAGATGCTGATCGGCAAGGCGGGGCACGATGCGCAAGATCACGGCATTCCTGTTCGTCATCTTCCTCGTGGCGGGGCTGGGGCTGGGCACCGCCTGGGTCGTCCGCAACCCGGAGCGGACCACGCTGGGGCCGGCCGAACGTGCGGCGGTGCCGGGGCAGTTCGTCACACTCTCTGACGGCGTCACTCACTACGAGCTGTCCGGCCCTCCGGAGGGCCTGCCGGTGGTGCTGGTGCATGGCTTCTCGGTGCCATCATATATCTGGGACTCGACGGCGGTGGCGCTGGCGGCGGCGGGCTACCGGGTGTTGCGCTACGATCTCTTCGGGCGGGGCTGGTCGGACAGGCCGAAGGTGGCGTATGATGCCGACCTGTACGACCGGCAACTGGGGGAACTGCTCGACTCGGCTGGGTTCGCCGGGCCGGTCCACACGGTAGGACTGTCGTTCGGCGGGTTCGTGACCGCGACCTTCACGGGCAGACATCCGGAACGGGTGCGTTCCCTGACGCTGGTGGATCCGGCCGCCGGCGACCGCACCATGCCGCCCTGGTTCATCCGGGCCCCGGTGCTGGGCCCGGTGCTCTGGCAGACGCTGGCGGTGCCGGGGATGGCGGACAACCAGCTCAGCGACTTCGCGGAGCCGGCGCGGTGGCCAGACTGGCCCCATCGGTACCGGGTACAGATGAAGTACCGGGGGTTCGGGAGGGCGCTCAGGTCGACCATCATGTCGCTGAGTGGAGCCGACCTCGACTCGGTCTATGCCACGGTCGGGCGGCAGTCGTTCCCGGTGCAGCTGATCTGGGGCACGGAGGACCGGACCGTGCCGATCGGGCTCAGCGAAGGTGTCCGGGCGGCGATTCCCCGGGTGCAGTTTCACCCGATCGAGGGCGCGGGCCACCTGCCGCACATGGAGCGGACCGAGGTGGTGAACCCGCTGTTGCTGTCCTTCCTGCGGACGGTGGATGCGGCCGGGGAGCCGTGAGGCGTGCAGTGCCGGGAACAGGGAACACACACAGGGAGATCCGATGCATGACGACGACGCGCAGGTAGGCCGGCTCCTGTCCCGGCGTGAGATCCTGGCCTCGCTGGGGATGGCGGGGGTGGCACTGGCGCTGCCGAGGGCCGTCCTCGAGGCGGGGCGGCCGGAGCCGATCCGGCTGCCCGGCGGCACCACACTGCCGGCCTGCGTAGTGCGGCCGGAGCAGATGGAAGGGCCGTACTTCGTGGATACGAAGCTCAACCGGGCGGACATCCGGTCCGAGCCCGGCAAGGGCGCGGTCAAGACCGGGGTGCCGCTGCGGCTGGGCTTCCAGGTATCGCGGCTCGATGGCGCGGCCTGCGCGCCGCTGGCCGGGGCGCTGGTCGACATCTGGCAGTGTGACGGCGTGGGGATCTACTCCGGCGTCAAGGACATCAACGGGATGTTCGACACGACCGGGCAGCAGTTCCTGCGCGGCCACCAGGTGACGGACCGGGAGGGCCGGGTCGAGTTCCACACCATCTACCCCGGGTGGTACGAGGGACGCACGCCGCACATCCACTTCAAGATCCGGACCGATCCGGGCGCCGCGCGGGGGACGGAATTCACCTCGCAGATCTACTTCGACGATGCGCTCAGTGACCGGATCTATGCCCAGGCGCC
>DASWBQ010000493.1:0-1911 GCA_036390535.1 Gemmatimonadales bacterium
TGACAGTTCCGGCGCGCGCCGCGCCATCGCGCACCTCACCGCGCTGACCGCCGGCCCGGCCCAGGGGCGGGGACGGGTGGTCGCCGCCCTCCGGGAAGCCGCTCGGCTTCCTGCCCTGCTCAAGGCCGGAGCCGGAACGAACTGAACCGCTCCGTGCACGGGAAGAGTGGCCGCGAAGTTCCTCCTGCGGTCGTCGTCAGGAAGAGGCAGCCCTGGCCTAGATCCCGTCGATAGGCGACGAGCACCAGCCCCGACCCGCCCGGCAGCCAGGTGATCCCCCATACGCTGTCGGTCCACGGCGTCGGGACCGGCACGTCATGGGTGGTACCGAGATCGCGAATCCGGGCGTACTGGCCCTGACCGTTCCTTGGCCAGAGCAGGTATGCCAGAAAGCGCCCATCCGGGCTGAAAGCCGGACCATAGGTCTGGCCTGGGGCCTCTCCGGGGGTGGGGCTTCGCAACCATCGGCCCGCCTCGTCGTAAATGTGGATCCCCTCGTAGCCCGCCACAGCCAGTTGGCTCCCGTCCGGGGACCATGCAGGCGTCCAGAGATCGCCAGCGAGTGTCTGGCTGCGCCATCCTGACGGCCCCTGGGTCGCGAGACGGACCTCGTGAGAGCAATCATCCCCGAAGATGCCCCCGCCACACCAGAAGTAGGCGATGCGGTCCCCACGCGGGGACCAGGCAACATCGCCGAGGTCCGCCTGATTGGCGGGTATGATGGGGGCAGCGGGCCGGATGCCGCCAACCTCCATGAGGTAGATGCCGCTTGGGTCAGCGAAGGCGATCCGTTGACCATCCGGCCCCCAGCTGGCCGAGTGTCCGCCAACCATCTCCTTCAGCGCGCTTCCCTTCCCGATCCAGACCGTCCCTTCGCGGACCAGAAGGTACTCGAGATCCTCGAGTTCCGGGGTGCCATGGCATCCCAAACTGAGTTCCACCTCGAACCCGGTGGGGACGGTGATCTCCAGGCTGTCCACGTTCGGCCGGCAGTTCTCCGCCACCTGGCCGAGGGCCAGGACGTGGCGGCCCGGAGCAAGCAGCAACTCCGCCCGATTGTTCCGATGCCACGGCTGGACCACCGCCCGGGGCGTTCCGTCCACTACCACCGTCACCAGGTCGTCCGGCAGCATCCCCTGGGCGATGACGCGGACCTTCACGGCGGTGTCGGTTGGGGCCGGCGGTGGGGGCGGGGGTGGAAGCGGCGCTCCTGAGGGGGCGGTCGAGGGACTTGTGTCCGTCCCGCACCCGAGGAGGAGGAGCAACCCGAACGCCAGCGCTGGGCGGGGGCGACGCATGGGCCTTCCCTGAAGGTGACGCCCTCAACCTGCGGCGGAGGCCTCAGCGTGCCCTGAAACCGGGACAATCAGGCCGCGCTGAGCGCACCGCGGGAGGTTGTGGCCAGAGGGAGCGTCGAAAGCTCCCCCACCTTTCCGAGGAGGTTCCCATGCGTCGCAGATACCTGCTCTCGCTCGCTATTCTGGCTGCCTGCACGGCCGACCCCGATGCCACCGGTCCCGCGGCCGTCATCTCCCGGGCCGGCGAAATCACGGCCATCCGGTCGACCCTCCGGCCGCAGGACACCGACCCGGGGATCACGCTTGCTCTCGACGACTACGTGGTCCGCACTCCGCGGGGCGGAGGCAACGGCCGCCTCTTCGTCTATCTGCCCAGCAGCCGGGTCGGCCCGGCGACCGGCGAGGTAGTCCAGGCCGTAGCGGCCGGCCTCGGCTACCACGTCATCGGCCTTTCCTACCCGAACAATCCCGGCCTGGTCTCATTCTGCCCAGCGACGCCGGACCCGGACCTGTGCTATGAGAGGACACGCCTGGAAGTGATCTCCGGCGAGGACCTCTCGACCTCGGTCGCCGTCGACCGCGCCAACAGCATCGAGAACCGCCTGACCCGCGC
>DASWBQ010000494.1:0-12233 GCA_036390535.1 Gemmatimonadales bacterium
TGAGCCGCTGGACCAGCGCCACCCGGCCGCCCTCCACCGCCTTGACCGCCGTCCCTTCCGCCGCCCCGATCCCGATGCCGTTCCACCGGATCACCCCGCCGCTCGGCAGGGTGTCGCGTCCGAACCGGTAGAGAATCCGCCCGTCCACCGGCCAGTCGAGCCGCCCGATGTCCTCGGTGGTCAGGTTCCCGCGGGCGGGGGCGCCTGCTGCCGGCGCCCGCGCGGTGCGCCGGCGCTCCAGCGTGGACAGGAGGTCGTTGAGGCGGGCCTCGTCGCGCTCCAGCGCGCTCAGCCGCTCGCTGGTCTCCCGGGTCGTCTGCCGGAGCCGGCGGAGGCGGGCCTCCCGCTCCCCCGCCAGCGTAGCGTACTGTCGGACCTCCGCCTCCCGCTCGGTGCGCCGGTTGTCGAGCTGGCCCAGGACGTCGCGGAGCTGGCTGCGCTGCCGGCTGATCCGATCGTTGAGGCGCGACACGTCGGTCAGGAGGGCCCGGTCCTGGGCGCTGGTCAGGTAGAGATACTTGTACCGCGCCAGCAGGTCGCCGAACGACTCCGCCGCCAGCAGGACCTGCCAGGTGTGCAGCGGCCCCCGCTTGTAGATGTCCACCAGCCGACGTTCCAGCACCGCCCGGCGCTCCGCCAGGTTGTCCTGCGACACGATCAGCTCGGCGCTGGTCTGGTCGAGCTGGCTGGAGAGTCCGCCGATCTGCCGCTCGATCTCGTTCACCAGCCGGTTGGTGACGTCGCGCTGCCGCTCCAGGTTGCGGAGTTCGGTCCCGACGTCCTGCACCTGGCCCTGGAGCCGCGACTGCTGCTGCTGCAGCCGCTCCCGTTCGGCCCGGATCGCCTCGATCCGTCGGCGGCTCTCCTCGATGGACACCGGGGGTGGCTGTTGCGCCGGCAGGGCGCCGGGGGCGCCCGCGAGCAACAGCATGATGACGGGCAGACGGGCCGACGGGCCGACGGGCAGTCGGGTGCGGCGAGGCCGCCCGTCCGCCCGTCCGCCGGTCGGCCCGTCAGACGGCACGCAGGTGTCGTCCCACACTCAGCAGACTTCCCATCAGCCCGAGCAGCGTCCCGAATCCCACCATCAGCAGCATCTCGCCGCCGCTGAAGAACTGCAGGTCCACCAGCTCCGCGCCGAGTCCGGTGCGGAAGGCGCTGAAGCTGGCCCAGCAGAGCAGCAGCGACAGGATCCCGCCCAGCAGTCCCTTGAGCGCGCCTTCGAGGAGGAACGGGCTCCGGATGAAGCCGTTGGTCGCGCCGACCAGCCGCATGATCGCGATCTCGCGGGCCCGCTGCAGGACGGTCAGCCGGATCGTCACCCCGATGGTGGCGACCGCGACCAGCGCGAAGGCCAGCCCGATCACCAGCTGCACCACCGTCGCCAGCCGCCGGATCCGGTCCAGCCGCTGGATCCAGTCGCGCCCGTAGCGGACGTCGCTGATGAAGGGGTAGCCCGCCAGGCGGTCGGCCACCGCGCCCGCCGCCTCTGCCGTCCGGTAGGGCGGCTTGAGCCGGATCTCGAGCGAGGCGGGCAGCGGGTTCGTGGCCAGGTCCTGGTAGGCCTCCCGGAATTCCTCCAGCTCCACCCGCGCCCGGGCCAGCGCCTGGTCCTCGCTCACGAAGTCCACCGACTCCACCTCGGGGAAGGCCGCGATGTCCTGCGAGGCCAGCGCGACGCTCTCCGCCGGCGTGCCCCGCATCAGGAACGCCACCACCTCGACCCGCTCGGCCAGTCCCTCCAGGGCGCTCCGGAAGTTCAGCGACACCAGGAAGTACAGGCCGGTGGTGAACAGCGCGAACGCGATGGCCGCCACCGAGAGCGACGACAGCAGCGGGGTGCGGCGGAACGAGAGCAGGGCCTCGCGGGTGACCAGCCTCACAGTTCCTCCTCCCTCGGCTCGTCGGCGCTGTCGTAGACGACCTCGCCCTGCTTCAGCTCGAGCACCCGGTAGTCGGCCTCCCGCACCAGGTCGAGGTTGTGGGTCGCCATGATCACCGACGTTCCCCCGGCGTTGATGTCGCGGAGCAGCTGGAACACCCCCTTGGTGGCCCGCTCGTCGAGGTTGCCGGTCGGCTCGTCGGCCAGGATGATCGGCGGGTCGTTGACCAGGGCCCGGGCGATCGCCACCCGCTGCTGCTCGCCGCCGGACATCTCGTGCGGATAGGCCCGCGCCTTCCCCGCCAGCCCCACCTTGGTGAGGGCCCGTGTCACCCGGCCCGGGATCAGCCGCGCCGGGACCCCGGTCACCTCCAGCGCGAAGGCGACGTTCTCCTCGGCGGTGCGGTACTCGAGCAGCCGGAAGTCCTGGAACACGATCCCGAGGCGCCGGCGCAGTTTCGGGACCTCCCCCGCGCCGAGGGTGTGGACGTTCAGCCCGGCCACGCGCACCTCGCCCGAGGTCGGGGCCTCGTGGGCCGAGATCAGCGAGAGGATCGTGGACTTGCCGGCGCCCGAGTGGCCGGTCAGGAAGACGAACTGGCCCTTGGGGACGTGGAACGAGACGTTGCGGAGCGCTCCGGTGCCGCTGGGGTAGGTCTTGGTGACGTGCGCGAAGCGGATCACGGGGTCAGCCCAGGGCCTGGTCGAGGTCGTCGATCAGGTCGTCGGTGTCCTCGATCCCGCAGGAGAGACGCACGAAGCCGTCCGGAATGCCCTGGGCCGCCCGCGCGGCGGGGCTGAGGTGCTTGTGCGAGGTCAGCCGGGGCTCCGACACCAGGCTCTCCACGCCGGCCAGGCTCGGGGCGTGCGCCACCAGCTTGAGCCGCTTGAGGAATCGCACCGCGCCCGCGGCGCCGCCCTCGATCTCCAGTCCCACCATGCCACCGAAGCCGTCCAGCGACCGGACCGCGATCTCGTGGTCGGGATGCGAGGCCAGCCCGGGGTAGTGGACCTTCGCGATGCCCTTCCGCCCCTCGGCCCAGGCCGCCACCGCCATCCCGTTCTCGTTGTGGCGCTGGATCCGGACGGCCAGCGTCTTCAGCCCGCGGTCAAGCAGCCAGGCCTGGTGCGGGTCGATCGCCTGCCCCCAGAGCCGCATCAGCCGGGTCACCTCCTCGATCACCGACTCGGTCCCCGCGACCGCTCCGGCGATCACGTCGCTGTGGCCGTTGAGGTACTTGGTGGCGCTGGTGATCACCACGTCCGCCCCGTGCTCGAGGGGGCGGAAGTTGATCGGGCTCGCGAAGGTCGCGTCCACCAGCAGTGCCAGGCCGAACTCGCTGGCCAGGCGTGCCACCACCTGGAGGTCCAGCACCCGCATCAGCGGGTTGGTTGGCGTCTCGATGAAGATCGCGCGGGTGGTCTTCCGGAGCGCCCGGCGCCAGAGGCGGTACTGGCTCGGGTCGACGTAGGTCACCGAGATGCCGAGCCGGGAGAACTCCTCGTCGAACAGCTTCTGGGTCCCGCCGTAGATCCACCGGCTCGCCAGCAGGTGGTCGCCGGGCCGGAGGATCGCCAGGTGCGCCAGCGCCGTCGCCCCCATCCCGCTCGACACGAACAGCGCGGCCTCGGCGCCCTCCAGCAGCGCGTACTTGTGGGCCAGTTCCACCTGGTTCGGATTGTTGCCGTAGCGGGTGTAGAGCACCTCCTCGTCGCTCCCGACCGGGTTGACGAAGGTGGTGCTCTGCACGATCGGGGACACCACCGGTGCCCAGTCGGCCTTCCGGGCCGGGCGTCCGTGGATCGCGAGGGTCGAGCGGCCGGGACGGGGGCGGGTCATTGGAGGGGCAGGGGGGTGAAGGTACCGGAGGCCGCCACCACCAGCCGCCGGAGGGCCAGGGTCTGGAGCGCGTCGGCGGTCCGCTCGACCGACCACGCCAGGTAGCTCGCCAGCCGGGTGGTGTCGCCGGGTCCCGCGGCCAGCACCGCCGCGAAGGCGGCGCGAAGGTCCGGCGTGGTCCGGCCCAGGACGCAGGGCGCCCCGCCACGCGGCAGCGCCACCACCGCCAGGTCCTGCCGGTCGAGCACATGGTCGATCGCCTCGGCCTGGTGCTCGTCCACGTTGCACACCACGACGTAGCGCCCCCCCTCCGTGGCCAGCAGCAGCTTGGCGACGATCTCGTCGGCGCAGCTGAAGTCGATCACCTCGACGGCGCCGAAGTCGAGCCGGGTCGTCGGCGCGGGACTGGCCGCGATGGCGCTCTGGATCGCGCCCCGGACGGCGGCGCCCGTGGGGCGGGTGACCAGGTGCCGCGACGGCGCCGGTCCCGTCACCCGCATGATGTCGTCGAGCCTGATGGTGAGGATCATCCCTCGGCCCCTCCGCCTCTCCGCCCCTCCGCCTGCTCCGGCATCACGATCTGCACCTGCGACCCGGGGAACGGGGCCAGCCCCTCCGCCAGCGGCACGTCGTCGTCCCAGGGTGGGACGAAAGTGAACCGGGCCGTGCCGCTCCGGACCGAGAGCTTCCCCGACCAGTGGAGGACGTATTTCTTGATCGACCCGAGGCCCTGGCCCCGGCCGGGATCGCGGAACCGGCTGGTGCCGTGGACCAGGGCCGCCTCGAGCGCCTTCCCGTCGTCCCAGCGGTCGCCGTGCTTCTTCGCCTCCACCGGGGCCAGCGAGGCCCGGAAACCGATGCCAGGATCACTGACGGCGATCACCACCACCCGGCGCCCCCCCAGCCGCTTCCGCCAGTTGTACGCGTTCACCGCCGCCCAGCCGCTGGTGCCGGCGTGCTCGACCACGTTCTGGGAGGCCTCCGACACCGCCATGGTGAACCGCATGGCCGCCCCCGCTGGGAGCTTGAGTTGGCCCGTCAGGATCCGCGTGGCCGCCTCCTGGATCGTGTTTACCGCCTGGTGCACGTCCTCCGAGGCGCGGATCGGCATGATCGGCAGCAGCACGTTCGACTCGGTGTCCACGTGGCGTCGGGGAACCTTGCCGTGCAGTTCGAAGTACTCCGCGGCGTACTTGAAGAACGCCGTCTTCGCCCAGTAGCTGCGGACTTCCTCGTTCTCCGGGATCGTCATCTGCGGCGTCTCCGCGCCGGCCTCCCGGAGTCCCTGGCCGGCGGTAAGCAGCGCGATGAAGCCGTACGGCGACGCCCACTTGGTGCCCCGGGCGTCGAACAGCAGCCGCTCGCCCGGGGGCCATCCCCCCATCCGCTCGGCCAGGGCGTCGAGGCCCTTGTCGTCAAGATACTGAGGGACTTCGATTACGCGCATGATGCCCCCACCAGCTCCCCTCTGAGAAATCCCGCCAGCCCCGTCGCGCCCCGATAGGTCGCGTTCCGCGCCGCGGCCGCGTTCGCAGCCGCCACGGCCGATTCCAGCCCGTCGCCCGCCAGCATGCGGGCGCAGCAGGTTGCGCCGAACACATCGCCACAACCCGTCGGGTCGAGCGCCTCGACCGAGGGCGCCGGGACCAGCGCAGTCCGGACCGGTCCGCCCGTCCGCCCGTCTGCCCGTCCGCCCGTCTCGAAGTACACCGCCCCCCGTGCTCCCACCGTCACCACCAGGGCGCCCGCCCCCGCGGCCAGCACCGTGGCGGCCACCGGCATCGGCTCGCCCCCCATCTGGTCCAGCTCCTCTTCGTTCATCTGCACCGTGTCGAAGCAGCCGAACCAGGCCGCGGCATCCGGCAAGGCCTGGAGCACCCGGGTGCCGTCGGGAAGCTTGCCGAGGAACAGGCTGTGGAGGTCGGCGTAGATCGGGCCCGGGAACGCCTGCCGGAGCGCCCGCGCCGTCTCCAGCGTCATCTCGTATCCGGAGATGAAGTTGACGTAGAGGGCGTCGAGGTCGTGGACCAGCGGACCCAGCTCGGGCCAGGTCCAGGCCGGCACGCCGCCCGACATCCGCTCGCACCGGCGGGCGCTGGTCTGGTAGTGCAGCACCACCCGGTTGTTGGCGGCGTCCACCTCGATCGGCCGGGCGCCCGGCGCCAGCCGCCTCAGGCTCCGGTAGAACGCGGCGGCCGCCGCGCTCATGTCGCGCCCGACCTTGATCAGCGGCACCAGGTCCCAGCCGGACGGGAGTGCGGCGTCGAGGGCC
The DNA here is from genome assembly GCA_036390535.1 of Gemmatimonadales bacterium. Classification (GTDB taxonomy): domain Bacteria; phylum Gemmatimonadota; class Gemmatimonadetes; order Gemmatimonadales; family GWC2-71-9; genus SZUA-320. Next base: position 5,995 of record DASWBQ010000494.1, read on the forward strand.
GCCAGCGCGTAGGCGATCCCGCCCCACTCCTCGACCGCCGGGGCGGCGGGGTCGCGGCCGTGGATCTCGTCCCAGACCAGGACGCCGACGACGCCGAGCCGGGGCACTAGGCCGCGCCGGGGTGAGAGATCCGCTGGTCCTCGCGGAGCTGGAGGAACGACGCCGCGGCGCCGTAGACGCCGGCCGTCCCCGTGAGCTCGCCCGGCACGATCCGGCAGGCCTGGACCGCGGGCTTGAAGGCGCGGCGGTTCACCTCCTGCTGCAGCGGCCCGAAGAGGCGGTCGCCGGCGAGCGTCACCCCGCCGCAGATCACCACCACCTCGGGGTTGAAGACGTTCACCAGGTTGGCGACGCCGGCGCCGAGATACTTGGCGGTGTCGCGCACCACTTCGAGTGCCAGGTCGTCGCCGTCCTGCGCCGCTTGATAGACCGTCTGGGCGGTCACCCGCCGCAGGTCGCCGGCCACGTAACCCGGGATCCGGCTCTCGGCGCCCGACTCGATGGCCTCCACCGTGCGGAGCGCGATCGCCGGCCCCGATGCGTACGCCTCGATGCAGCCGTAGTTGCCGCAGTTGCACCGTCGGCCGGCGGTGTCGATGGTCATGTGCCCGAATTCGCCGGCGCAGTCGGAGGCGCCGTGATACAGCCGGCCATCGACGATGATCCCGCCGCCGATCCCCGTCCCGATCGTGAACCCGATGGCGTGCCGGGTGCCGCGCGCCGCGCCGCGCCACCACTCGCCCAGCACGGCGCAGTTGGCGTCGTTGTCCAGGGTGGCCGGCAGGCCCAGCAGGTTCGCCATCCGCTGCCGGAGGGGCAGGTTCACCCAGCCCAGGTTGGGGGTCAGGAAGACGATCCCCTGCCGGGTGTCCAGCGGACCCGGTGCGCCCACCCCCACCCCAAGGATCTCCGCCTGAGGCACCTCGGCCCGGGCCTGGTCGACCGTCCGCCGGGCCTGGTCGGCCAGCCGGAGCAGGACCGCGTCCGGTCCCTCCTCGGAGCGCGTCGGTTCCGAGGTGAGGGCCACCAGCCTCGAGCCGTCCTCCGCGACGGCGCCGACCACGAGGTTGGTTCCGCCGATGTCGATCCCGAGGATGAACCGGTTCGTCATGGGGTCACGCTCATTTCAGGAAAAGCGCCTTGGCTACCCGCTGGTGGGCCTTCCACAGGTGGCGATGCGCGGCCACGTCCAGGACCTCCGGGATCGGGCGGCCCTTCGAGCCGACCCAGATCCCGCCCCCGCGCCGCTTCCAGTCGGTGAACCGCTCCTGGTGAGCGAACGGCGGCACGTCCTCGAAGTAGCCCTGCCGGTTGGCGTCGTGCAGCACCACCACCCCGCCGTCCTCCACCAGCCGGAAGGCCGCCTGCAGGCAGAACCGACGCGCCCGGCCGTCGACCAGGATGAAGTCGAACCGCTCGCCCAGGGTCTCCGGATAGCCGACGTAGGTCCGGAAGTCCTCGAGCGTCCCTTCCTGCCGGGTGGTGACGTAGTCGCCCTGGTCGGGCGGGACGTGGACCACCTCGACCCGGGGGTCGGTGTTCCGGCCGGCCACCGTCTGGTACCACTCGCGGTGGTGCTCGATCGAGAGCCACCGGGCCAGGCCCGGGGCTCGCGATGGAAAGTAGAGCGTGCTGAGGCCGGCGCCCCACTCGAGACACCTGGCCGGCCGGAGCCGGGCCAGGATCTCGAGAATGATGTCGAGCTCCTTCGCCTTCATCCACGGCACGTCCACCCGCTTGAACAGCTCGCGGCGGAGCTTGGCGCGGACGTCGCGGTAGAGCTGGTTGGTGAGGGTTGGCGTCACGCGGCTACCGGGCTTTCCCGTCTCGTCCGTCGGCGACTAGGTTTTGGCGAAGGTGCCCGCCGCATGCTGATCTCCGTGCTCGTCACAACCTACAATCACCCCGAGTGGCTGGAGAAGGTGCTCTGGGGCCTCTCGGCGCAGGTCGACCGGACCTTCGAGGTCCTGATCGCCGACGATGGCTCCGGCCCCGAGACCCGCGCCGTGATCGACCGGCTCCGCCCCGAGGTCGGGGCCCCGGTGGAGCACGTCTGGCACGAGGACCGGGGCTTCCGGAAATGCGCCATCCTCAACCGCGCCATCGTCGCCGCCCGGGGAGAGTACCTGGTCTTCCTCGACGGCGACTGCGTCCCCCGGCGCGACTTCCTCGCGGTGCACCGGGCGCTCGCCGAAGCGGGGCGGTTCTGCTCCGGCGGGGCGCTCCGGCTCCCGATGGCCACCAGCCGGGCGATCGGCCGGGAGGACGTTCTCTCCGGCCGCGCCCTCGACCCCGCCTGGCTCCGCGCCCACGGCGCCCCGTGGTCGATCCGCCTCGCCCGGCTGGCCGGCGGCCCGGGCCTCAGCGCCCTCCTCGACGCCCTCACCCCGACCCGGCCCACCTTCAACGGGGGCAACGCCTCCGTCTGGCGGACCGACGCCATCCGCGTCAACGGCTTCGACGAGCGGATGGAGCACGGCGGCCTCGACCGCGAGTTCGGCGAGCGGCTCGAGAACGACGGCATCCGTGGCAAGCAGGTTCGCCACCGGGCCGTGGTGGTCCACCTCGACCACGACCGCGGATACCGGCGCGAGGAAGCCGTCCGCGCCAACCGCGCCATCCGGGACGAAACCGCGCGGACCCGGCGCACCCGGGCGGAAGTGGGCCTCGATCAGTACCTGGGCGGGCAAGGCGGGTAGGGCCCCGTCAGCCTGAGCGAAGTGAAGGCGCCGGAGCCGCGTCCGGCCCCCTCGCGCGGCTCAGGGTGACTAACCGCCCGTCCGCCCGTCCGGCCGTCCGCCCGTCAGCTCCGCAATCCCCCTCGGCGTCCGGACGATCTTCTCCGCCCGAACCTGCTCCCGGTACCGCCCGTTCTCCACCACGATCGCTTCGTCCCGCCACGGCCGCTCGTGCCAGAGGTGCACCGTCATCGCCCGGAACCGCACCCGCTGGTGCCGGAGCCCCAGGTTGTCGAGCCGCTCGCCGATTTCGGCGTCCTGTCCCCCGTAGCCCATCCCGTTGTCGAAGCCGTTCACGGCGAGGAGATGCTCGCGGAAGGTCGAGGCGTTGCCTCCCCGCCAGCGCCGCTTCGACGTCGTGATCCGGTCGAGGAAGGCGTTCCACCGGTAGTTCCGCGAGAACCGGAGGGCGTGCCGGCCGGGTCGGAGCCCCTGTGACCGCAGCCAGCCCAGGTCGGTCACCCGCCCGGAGCGGACGTCGTCCGGCGTCAGCCGCTCACTCAGGGCCTGGGGGAGGCGCACCGTCATCCCGGCCAGGTAGGTGCCCCGCTTCGCCAGCCGCTTGTGCACCGCCACGAAGTCGTCCCGCGGGATCACGTCGCCGTCGGTGAAGATCAGGTACTCCTCGTCGGCGGCGGCGATGGCGCGGTTCAGGATCTCGCTCTTCCGGAAGCCCTGGTCGTCGTGCCAGACGTGAAGGATGTCGAGCCCCGACTCGGCGCGCATCCGCTCCAGCAGCGCCCGCGTCTCGGGGCCCGAGCCGTCGTCGGCCACGATCACCCGGAAGGCGCGGTCGCCCTGCGCGGCGAGCCCCCAGAGGACCAGCTCGAGCGCCCACGGCCAGTTGTAGGTGGCGACGACGACGGCGGTCGAAGGACCTGCCGCCCTGCCGTCCTGCCGCCCTGCTGCCGTTCGCTCAGTCATCCACCTGCAGCACCGCCAGGAAGGCCTCCTGCGGGATCTCCACCGCGCCCACCTGCTTCATCCGCTTCTTGCCTTCCTTCTGTTTCTCCAGGAGCTTCCGCTTCCGGGTGATGTCGCCGCCGTAGCACTTGGCCAGCACGTCCTTCCGGAGCGCCGAGATCGTCTCGCGGGCGATGATCTTGTTGCCGATCGCCGCCTGAATGCTCACCACGAACAGCTGCCGCGGGATCAGCTCCTTCAGCTTTTCCGCCACCTTCCGGCCCCACTCGTAGGCCTTCTCCTTGTGGATGATCACGCTGAAGGCGTCGATGGCGTCGCCGTTGATCAGCATGTCCAGCTTGACCAGGTCCGACGCCTTGTAGCCGGCCATCTCGTAGTCGAGCGAGGCGTAGCCGCGGGACTGCGACTTGAGCTTGTCGTAGAAATCGAGCAGGATCTCGCCCAGCGGCAGCTCCCAGTGGAACTCGACCCGCTGGGTGTCGAGGTAGTGCATCCCGCCGAAAATGCCCCGGCGTTCCTGCCCCAGCGTCATGATCCCCCCGATGTACTCCTTGGGGGCCATGATCCGAGCCTTCACGTAGGGCTCCTCGATCCGCGCGACCCGGCCCGGTTCGGGCAGGTGGCTCGGGTTCTCCACCTTCAGCATCTCCCCGTCGGTGAGGTAGACGTGGTACTCCACGGTGGGCACCGTGGTGATCAGGTCGAGGTCGAACTCCCGTTCCAGCCGCTCCTGCACGATCTCCATGTGGAGCAGGCCCAGGAAGCCGCACCGGAACCCGAAGCCGAGGGCGGTGGAGGACTCCGGCTCGTAGTGGAGGCTGGCGTCGTTCATGACCAGCTTCTCGAGCGCGTCGCGGAGCTGCTCGTACTGCTCGGTGTTGGTCGGGTACACGCCGGCGAAGACCATCGACCGGATGTCCCGGTAGCCCGCCAGCAGCTCGGTGGCCGGGTGGTCGGCGTCGAGTACCGTGTCGCCGACCCGGCAGTCGCGGACGTTCCGGAGGTTGGCGGCGACGTAGCCGACCTCACCCGCCTCCAGCTTCGGCGAGGGCCGCTGGCCCAGCTGGAGGTAGCCGACCTCGTCCACCTCGTAGACGTCCTCGGGGTGCGACCCGAAGGCGACCGACATCCCCTTCTTGATGGTCCCGTCGACCACCCGGATGCTGGAAATCGCGCCGCGGTACCGGTCGTAGTAGGTGTCGAAGATCAGCGCCCGGAGCGGCGCGTTGGGCTTGCCGTGGGGCGCGGGCACCCGGGCCACGATCGCCTCGAGGAGGTCCGGGACCCCGGTGCCTTCCTTGGCGGACACCGCCAGGATCTCCTCTCGCTTGGCCCCGATCAGGTCCATGATCTCCTGGGCCCGCTTCTCCGGCTCGGCGCCCGGGAGGTCGATCTTGTTGAGGACCGGGATGATCTCGAGCCCGGCGTCCATCGCCAGGAAGAGGTTGGACAGGGTCTGGGCCTGCACCCCCTGGGACGCGTCCACCACCAGGATCGCCCCTTCGCAGGCGGCCAGCGACCGGCTGACCTCGTAGGTGAAGTCGACGTGCCCCGGGGTGTCGATCAGGTTCAGCTCGTAGAGGGTCCCGTCCCGGGCGGTGTAGTTCATCCGGACGGCGTTGAGCTTGATGGTGATGCCGCGCTCCCGCTCCAGGTCCATCGTGTCGAGGACCTGTTCCCGCATCTGGCGCTTCTCCAGCGCGCCGGTCGCCTCGATCAGGCGGTCGGCCAGGGTGGACTTGCCGTGGTCGATGTGGGCGACGATGCAGAAGTTGCGAATCCGGGACTGACGCATCCAAGAAAGATAGATGGGCAGACGGGCTGACGGGCGGACGGGCAGCGACGAATTAATTAGGTTCCCCCCAGGGCGGCCGAGACACACCACACCTCTGCCGGTCGGCCCGTCAGCCCGTCTGATCATCGCCCCTCTGCCCGTCCGCCCATCGGCCCGTCCGATCTCCGCCCGTCTGCCGGTCCGCCCGTCCGCCCGTCTGATTTCAGCATGCTCCTCGTCTGCCTCATCTGGGGCATCAACTTCAGCATGCTCAAGATCGGCCTCCGGGAGCTGCCGCCCTTCACCCTCACCGCCTTCCGCTACGTCCTCGCCACCGCCGTCCTCTGGGGGGTGGTCCGGTGGCTCGAACCCGGCGCGAAGGTCGACCGGCGCACCGCCCTGCAGCTCCTCGGGCTCGGCGTCATCGGCAACACCCTCTATCAGGCCGGCTTCATCGTCGGCCTGACCCGGACCACCGCCAGCAACAGCGCGCTCCTGATCGCCGCGACCCCGGTGATGACCGTGGTGATCGGCTCGATGCTCGGGATCGAACAGGTGACCCGGGCGGTGGGGGCCGCCATCGCGGTCGGGACCGTCGGCGTGGTGATGATCGTGCTTGGCGCCCACGGCGTGGACTTCTCGCTCCAGACTCTGAGCGGTGACCTGCTCACCCTCTTCGGGGTGCTCTGCTGGGCCTTCTTCACCCTGGGCGTGCGGCGGGTGGGCTTCGCGGGGGCCTCACCCCTGCAGGTCACCCTGCTGACGACCCTCGGCGGCACCCCCGGGCTGCTGCTGCTGGGCCT
>DASWBQ010000495.1:0-2237 GCA_036390535.1 Gemmatimonadales bacterium
GGCCGTCGTGACCGCGAAGCCCGACCGGCCGAGATGATGGGCGAAGGTCTCGCGGATAGCGGCATCGTCATCAACGACCAGCACACGCCGGCTCATTCGGCCTCCTGGACCGGGATGGTGACGACGATCTCGGTCCCGGCATCGGGTTCACCGAGCGCTACGCCACCCCCGTGGGCCCGGAAGGTCTGGAGCGCCATCGAGAGGCCGAGCCCGGTGCCCTGGTCCTTGGTGGTGAAGAAGGGCCGGAAGACCCGATCGCGGATGTCGGCCGGGATGCCGGGGCCAGTGTCGCGGATCCGGAACTCGAGCATGCTGCGGCCTTCGGTGGTCACATTGGCGGTGGCGAGCGAGAGGTGCCCGCCCCGGGGCATGGCCTCGAGGGCGTTGAGCAGGAGGTTCAGGACCGCGCCACGAACCGCCTCCGCGTCGCCAGAAGCGCCGTCTTGGCGGGCGGCCAGGTCGGTGTGGATGGTCACGCCCTGGCCGGTGGCTTGGGGCCGGAGCAGTTCAATGGCGTCCTGAAGCAGCGCGTGGAGGCGGAATGGCTGGGGCTCTGCTGGGGGACGGCCAGTCCTGAGCGCCGCCTTCACGGCGAGGTCCAGGCGGCGGATCTCTCGCAGGGCCAGGTCCACCGCCCGCCGGCTCTCGTCGGGAATCCTCCCCTCGCGCGCGTCTCGCTCGAGGCCCTGGAGGTTGATCTTGATGGCGGTGAGGGGATTCCGGATCTCGTGGGATAGCTCTGCGGCGAAGCGGCCCAGCACGCCCATCTGCCGGCTGGCTTCGACCTGGCCGATCATCTCGCGGATGCGGGTAGTCATCAGCGCGAACGCCGCGGAGAGGCGGCCGACTTCGTCGTCGCCGGCGGGTGGGAGCGCGGGATCAAAGTCGCCGCGGCCGACCCGGTCGGCGGCGACCGTGATCACGTCGAGCGGCGCCGTCGCCCGGCGGAGAAGCACGAAGAAGCCGAGCGACACGGCCAGCACGACGCCGAGGAGGAGGGCGAAGTCCACCAGGCGGAGGCGAATGAAGGGGGCGGCGAATTCGTCCACCGAGGCGGTGACCACCAGGGTCCAGTCTGGGTCCGGGAAGGTCACGAAGGAAGCGACGCGGCGCTCGGCGCCGACGCGATAATCGAAGCTGCCACGCTCTCCGGAAAGGCGGTCCAGGGAGAACGGCAGGGGACCGCCGGTTGGCGTGACAGCCGTCGGTTCGAACAGGGTCCGTCCACTCCGGCGTTCAATCACCAGGGTCCGGCCGTTCACGCCAAACGCAGTCCGGAGGAGGGGGCTCTGGAACAGGTCCTCCGTCCGGGGCGAAGCCTCGACCTGCCCCAGGGCCTGTCCGGTCTCGACGTCCCGGACGACGTGCGTCCGCATGGGCAGGTCCACGGCCGGTGCCGAGGCGGGGTCGGCCTCGGACAGGGTGATGATGGGACGGCCCGCGCCGTCGAGGAGCGCGATCCGGTCGTATCCCAGCCGCATCGTCTTCCAGAGATCCTGCCAGTAGGCCGCTGCGGATCGGCGCGCGGCGGCTGCGGCCGAGGAGTCACCGCCTGCGGCGGTGCGGAGGAGATGCTGCGTTTCGATGTTTTCGGAGAGGAGGGCGAGGTCGGACGCCTGGCGGTCGAGCCGGTCCCGCAGCTCCTGGGCGGCGCGGGAGGCGATGCTGCCGGTCTGCACGGACAGCACCGCCTCCAGATGGCGGAGCGAACTGGCGTAGTCGAACGCGCCCATGGCGAGCAGCGGGACGACCGCGAAGATCGCGAAGAGCAGCAGGAGGCGGTGGCGAAGCCGCATGCGGATCCTGCCTAATGCCGGAACCAGGCCACCGCTCCTGATCGGCAAACCGTTGTGGAGGAATGACTTGGGGGCGTGGCCAACCTTGGTCACGCCCCACGATGGTAACGCAACGTTACCATTCAACTCGTTTTGTAGCCAGCGGTCAGGGCCTAGCGAGCCGGAGCTGGGGCAGACGCTGGTGCGGTTCGCCATCTGCAATACGGACGACAGGCTGCCGGCGGCAACACGGCTTCGTCGCGTCGGAGGATAGGAGGACGGAGGTCAGGGGGAAGGGAAGAAGGGAAAGCAGAGAGGGCCCGGCGCCAGCCGGGCCCTCTCTGCTGGTGTGGCACTGCTACTTCGCTGCTCCGATCCGTTTCAGCACCTCCGCCATTTCGACGAGGTAGAAAACGCTCTTCCCGCTCTTGGTCTCCGATGGGTAAGCGACGGTCCGGCCAT
>DASWBQ010000496.1:0-13043 GCA_036390535.1 Gemmatimonadales bacterium
GCCGCGACTTCGGTGTCCTGGCGACGCCGCTCCGCCAGCCCGCGCCGCGACCGCAGCGCCTCGAACGCCTCGGCCGACCATCCTGCGGCCGCCAGCTGGTCGCGCAGCCCCGCCGCCTGCTGCTCGCGCCGGGTCAGTTCCGCCTCGCTCGCGACGGCCTGCTCGGCCAGACGGGGCGCCCGCTCGGCGATGCCCACCAACCGCTCGGCCAGGCGGCGGTCCGGCTCCAGGGCCGCGAGCGCCGCCTTCACCTCCTGGTGTCGCGCCTCATCGTAGCCCCCGGCGACCTCGGCGATCTCCGCGTCGAGGGCGGCCAGGCGCTCCTCGTGCCCGCGCCGTTCGGCCGTCAGCGTTTCCCGGGCCTGAGCCAGGGTCTCGAGCCGCCCCAGTTCGGTGGTCTGCCGGTTCAGTTGCAGGCGGAGCCGCTCGCTCCTGATCCGTGCCTCCGCCACCGCCGCCGGCTCCTGCTTCAGCTGGTCGAACCGCTGGCGGAAGTAGTTGCCGCTGAAGTTCAGGTCATCCATCTGCCGCGACAGCTCCGCCAGGACGCCCTCCAGCTCGGCACCCAGCGGCCTGCCGCAGGTCGGACAGGAGCCCTCCGGTCCGGCGGCGACCAGGGCCTCGTGCTGCTCCCGGGTGTCGCGGTACTGGTCCCGCAGCTGCTTCAGTCGGGTGTCGACCTCCTGCTGGTCGCGGACCCAGTCGGTCCGGTGCTGTTCGGCGGCGGCTTCCGCCTCGGCCAGTTCCCGCCGCAGGCCGTCCAGCGCCTCGCGCGCCCCCGCCAGCGCCTCGACGACCGGCAGGGCCGCCAGCCGGGCCTCGATGGCGGCCACCCGACGGCGCAGTTCGCCGGCCTGCCCCACCGCCTCGCGGCGCCGCGCCAGCCGGCCGCCGAGCACCTCCAGCCGTCCCAGCTCCTCCATGAGCCCGGGAACCGGCGCCAGGCGTGGCGCCAGCTCGTTCATGCGGGCCTGCGCGGTGAGTGCCTCGGCCAGGTCGCGATCCAGCGCGGCGAACGCCTCGCGGCTGGCGGTTACCTGCTGGTCGGCCACCTTCAGGTCGCTCTCCAGGGAGCGGACCCGCTCCTGCAGCCCCGTCATGGCCTGCCACTCCGGCTCGATCACCGCGAGCTCGGCGGCAGCCGCCTCCGCCGCCGCGGTGGCCAGCGCCGCGGCGGCACGGGCCCCGGCCAGCTGGCCCGCCGCGGCACGCTCCTCGTCCGCCAGTTCGGCCGGGCTCACCAGGGTGGACTCGAGCGCCTGCAGCCGGGCGCGCAGGACGCTTCGATCCGCGGCCAGGCGCTTCTGCGCCGCCGCCAGCCGCTCGTACCCCAGGACGCGCGACAGGAAGCGCTCCCGCTCCGACGGAGTCATGGAGCCCATGATCGCGAGCTCCCGCTGCCCCGTGAAATAGGTGTTGAAGAACTCGTCCCGCGTCATCCCCAGGATCCGGCCCAGCCGCTCGGTGACGGACGCCGAACTGTTGGCGATGGGCGCCGGATCGGCGTCCTGATACAGCTCGGCGCCGTGGAGCGAGCGGGTCACCCGATAGCGATGAGCGCCGAGGCTGAACTCGAGCGTGACCTCGACCCGGGCCCTGGCCGGGGCATTGCGCCGCCGGATCGAGTCGGCGGTGCCTCGGGCCGCCTTGGTGCCGTACAGGGCCCAGGCCAGCGCCTCGAGCAGGGTGGTCTTGCCCGCGCCGTTCGGGCCGATCACCCCGGTCAGCCCCGACCCGAAGTGGAGGTCGGTGTCCTCGTGCTGCCGGAAGTTCACGAGCCGGAGCCGGTGAACCAGCATCAGGCCTCCTCCTCCCGGATCACGGTCTCGAGCAGCTGCGACCCCGCCCGCACGAAGGCCTCGCGGTCGAGTTCGGCGGGGAGCGGGCGGCGTGAGAGGAAGTCGCGCAGCACTTCCGGCAGCGGGAGCCGGCGCCCGCCGGCATCGATTCCGGTGCCCCGGCCGGCATCCGGCCGCCGCAAGTCGAGGTGGTAGTGCAGAGCCGCGGCTTTGGCGGCGCGGATCGCGGCGTGATCGAGGCCGCGAGCCACCTCGCGCGGGACGTTGTACACCAGCTGGCGCACCACCTGGTCGGCGTACCCCCCGGGGATGCTCTCGAGCCGCTCCCTGATCAGCCGATCGAGGTCGGCGGCCGTTGCTCCGTCGCCGTAGAGCGGCGGCAGGTCGATGACCCGGCGGGCCGGAGGCACCGGCTGGGGCGCGACCGTGCCGGCAGTGGGGTCCACCAGCAGCCACCCCTTGCCGTTGACGCCCTTCCGCTGTTCGTCACGCAGTTCGCCCCACGGGTTGGGGGAGACGTAGTCGAGCGCACCCGCATACCACATCCGGGGCTCGACCTGGTGCTGCACGTGGTAGTGGCCCAGCGCCACGTAGCTCCACTCGTCCGCGCGAACCTCGTCGCGGGCCAGCATCGCTCCGCCCCAGGCCGCGCCGGAGATCTCCGGCGGATACACCCCCTCGACCTCGCCGTGCAGCAGCAGTACCCGGTGCCGTTCCGTACCGTCCGGACGCAGCGCGGGCCGCTCGGGCGCGCGGATGGCGGCATGCGGGACGGCGAGGACCCGGAGGTCGAGCGCCGGATAGACGAACTGGCGGGCCTCGGCGTACGCGACGTCCACCCCGAGTTCCTCGTAGAGGCGGAGAATCGAGCCGCTCTCCGACGAGCGGGGCGTGTCGTGATTGCCGGCGATGAGCAGGACCGGCGCCTCCGGGAGCGCCTCCCGGAGCCGCTGCAGCTGCCGGAACGCGAAGATGATCGCGGCATTGCTGGGGCGCACGGCGTGGAAAAGATCCCCGGCGAGCAGCACGGCGTCCGGGCGCGCCACGATCACCCCGTCCACCGCCAGGCGGAAGGCGTTGGCGACGTCGTGTTCGCGCTGGTTGATGCCGGCCGGCGTCTGGCGGTGGTACTGACGGAAACCGAGATGCTGGTCAGCCAGGTGGGCGATCCTCACCCCCGGAATCTACCTCCCTGCCTCAGGCCCGCTCAGGCATACGGGTCGGGGTCGGTCCGCACGCCCCGCACCGGCCGCCGCGGTTCCCGCGCCTCCGCCGGGGTGACCTTCCCGAGGCAGGCGCGGAAGTAGGCGAGGGGTTCCGCCGGCCGGCTCCGCTCGGTCGCGTGAAGCGCCTTGCGAACGTCGTCCTCATGGCGTCCGCTCACCAGGTCCACCACCGCCTGCCGGTTCACCGCCGGGTCGAGCGCCCGGAGCCGGCGGGCGACGGCCTGCGGAAACGGGACCTCGGGCGCCGGCGGAAACCGGACGACCCCTTCCCGGCCGGCCAGCGACGCCGGCCGCGGGAATCGCACGAAGATCGGCTGGGTGAAGTGCGGGTGGCGGATCATCAGCTCGCCCTTGGGGAGAGCGGCCAGCTTGGCCTTGGTCGCCTGGGTCAGGGTCGAGTACCCCGGCATCGCCAGCTCGTCGCCGTCCATCCGCCCGTACAGGGCCGTACCCGCGTTGCCGACGACACGCCGGTGCACCTGGGAACGGAACTGTTGCGCGGAGAAGAGCACCAGCCCGAGATAGCGACCCCGCTCGGAGAGGTCCAGGAGCATCCGGCGGACATAGGTGTCGGGGCCGTCCGCGGGGGCGTACTTGTTGAGCTCGTCCACGAAGACGACGACGTGATCGACGCCGAGGTCCCGGCGCTCCAGGTGCTCGCGGAGCTTCGAGACCAGCCGGGCGAACACGAGGTCCTGGGCCAGCGGGTCGAGTCCCGCCACGTCCACCACATGAACCCCGCGGTCGGTGAACCGGCCCCAGGGCAGGTCGTTCACCTCGCCGAAGTCGGTGACCAGCCCCTTGGAGCGGGTGCTGATGTTGCCGAGCCGGTTCCGGACCTTCCGGATGGTGGCGATGTGATGGGTCCGCCAGACCTCGCCCTTCCCCATAGCCTCAAGGGCGTCGAAGATCGCCCGGAAGAAGACGTCGAGGTCCGCGAAGGTCAGGACCTGGAACGGCGCCTCCCGCAGCATCGGGTCGTGAAACTCCTTCCCCACCACCCGCTCCGCGAGGAAATCGATGAAGGCGTCGGCCTTGGCGTCGATGTCGTCGCGGTTGAGCAGCACCTCGGCGTAATCGAGCACCTCCCGCAGCCCCCAGACGAGGGGCTCGGTGTTGGCGACCAGGGCCTCGTTGGTGCGGAGGGTGTTGAGGTTCACCCCATCGGGCTTGTAGGGCGCGTAGCAGCGCATCGTCGCGAACGGCTCCGGCCGGAGGCCGAGCCGGTCATAGAGGCGCCGGTCCTCGTCGGAGAGTTCCGCGGGCTGGTCGAGGAAGCAGAGGTCGGGTCCCTTGACGTTGAAGGCGATCGCGGCCACCGAGCCCTTGTGCGCCGGGAACCGCTGGAAGATCGACGACAGCAGGAAGGTGACGGCACTGGTCTTGGTGGCCAGGCCGGACACCCCGGTGATGTTGAGGTGGGCGGCCTCCGGGCCCAGGAGAAAGTCGGCATCGAGGTAGACCGGCGCTTCGAGCCCGCCGGCCGCATAGAGCCCGACGGGGATCGCGGTGGGCGTGTCCCCGGCCGTGAAGGCGTCCATCCGCAGCGCCGTCACCACGTCGGTATCCCCGGCCGGGTAGACGGCCCCGAGCGGCACCGGCTGCAACGGCTCCTCCGGGGCGTGCCGTAGCACGGCCGCCGCGAAGAGTCGGATCTCGGTCCGGGCGGTGGGCTCGGCGTCCTGAGCCGGATCGCCGTCCGCCCCGAGGACGGCGTGCAGCGGGGTCACCAGGTCCGAGTAGGCGAATCCCTCGGTCACCACGCCGTGCACCACCCGGCCTTCGCCCTCGACCCGGACGATGGCGCCGATGCCCACCGGCGTTTCCTTCGCCGTCCAGAAGAAGAAGTGGTGCGGCGTGCTGGGCTTCTGCTCGGTGGCCACCACGCGGCCGATCGGCGGGATCGTCGCGGTCATCGCGTCCCCAGGGTGGCGCGGAGGTACTCCTCCACGCTGTGAATGCCGTACAGCAGGCGGTCCCAGCGGGCATCGGGAGCGCTCACCGGCGCCCGCTCCGCCAGGATCCACCGTGAGTACTGGTCGACCCGCGCCAGGGTCTCGTCGGTCGGCGCCGCTTCGACCCGCACCAGCCCGAAGAGTATGTCCCGGCCGCTCCATTGCCACAGCCGGAGTCCCCAGGCATAGACCGGGGCGAACCGGCGGGACGCGGGCTGGAAGACCGAACTCCGGTGGCCGAGTGGCAGCCGGAGGTAGCGCTCGAGGTCGGGCCCTTCGAAGGGCAGCGTGGCGTGACTCTTCGAGACGCCGAGCATCCGGGCATCGGCCGCCCAGAGGGCGCTTTCGGCGAGCGAGCCATCGATGATCACCCAGTTGTCGGACCGGCGGCGATAGCCGTCTCCGGTCGCGACCTCCAGGGCCGAGCGGGCATCATCCACCGCGCCGACGGCGGCATCGAGATCGCGGATCGGGTGCTCGGGCTCGTGGTCGGGAAGCTCGACCTGGCGGACACCGTCGATCGGGGGGGCCACGGCCAGCGCGGCGGGCCGCCCGAGCAGCAGTTGCTCCCGGGCTTCGAGCACGGTCGCCAGGACCCGGCCGCGCCGCTCCCGTACCGCGGCCGCTACCGTGGCAGCGACCAGCGGGCTGCTCCCGGCGTAGCCGACCACCTGGTGGCGCTGCACCCCGTCGAGGAAGGCCAGCGGCTCCGGGCAGGTCTCCGCCCCGCCAACATCGGTCCACTGAACCTCCGCATCCTGCACCAGGCGGGCGGGCCGGGTCGCCGCGGCGTCGCTGCGGCCCTGGCTCCCCGGGGGCCGGGTGGTGGCGGGTTCGATGCCGGCGGCGACGAGGGCGCGCCGAAGGTCGTTGAAGGGCACGGCCCGCGCGGCTACTCCTCGCTGGGGAACGGCGGGACGCCCGTCAGCCAGAAGCCGGCCAGCACGCCCTCGTCATCCACTTCCGCGATCAGGTGGTCCGCCACCTGGATCGCCCGGCCTGGCCGGGCCGGGCCCACCCGCAGGTGCACGGTCCGCTCGGGACCGTCGACCCGGACGGCGAGGTCGGCCTCCTCCTGCGGCGCGCCCGTCGCAGCCGCCATGAGCAGCTTCCCGGGCGCCACGGCGGAGGGCGGCGCGAGGGTCGGCACGGTTTCCAGATCGGGCCAGATCACGATGTCGAGCCCGCAGAGTTCCCCGCCGATGACATCGAGGACGACGACGGCGCCGTCGGGCGAGGACAGCTCCAGGGCGACGGCCGCCTCACCCGGCGCGGCCGTCCGGGACGAGCCCGAGAGGATGTCGGTCTCGGCTTCCCACCGCCACGCGATGTGGGGTACGTCGCCGAACCGGGGGACCAGGGCCGCGCGCAACATGAAGGAGGTCACGTCTTTCCGGTTTCGAGCCGGGCGATGAACGGGAAGATCCGGTCGAGGCTCCGAGCGATGTCCTGGTCGGAGGCCGCATAGCTGAGCCGGACCCAGCGGTCGTCCCCGAAGGCCGCCCCCGGGACGAGCGCGATGCCCTCTTCGGCCATCAGCCGGGTGCAGAACTCCTGGCCGCCCAATCCCGGGCACAGGCCATCCACCCGGAAGAAGAAGTAGAACGCCCCGTGCGGCTCCACGTACTCGATGCCCGGCCCTTCGCTCCGGAATCGATCGACCAGGAGGTCCCGGCGGCGGCGGAAGGCTGCAACCATGTCGACCACGTCCTCCTCCACCTTCGGATCGCCATAGGCCGCCGCTGCCGCCCATTGCGCCGGCTGGTTGGCCCCCGTGGTCGTGTGCGACTGCAGCGCGGCGATCGCCGAGGTGACGTGCGCCGGTGCGAGCGAACAGCCGATCCGCCAGCCGGTCATCGCGTAGGCCTTGCTGGCCCCCGTGATGACCACCACCCGTTCGAGCAGTTCGTCAGGCAGGTCGAGGAACGAGGGGGCCGGGCCGGGTCCGTAGTGAATCCGGCGGTAGATCTCGTCGGCGATGATCCAGATCTCGTGCCGGCGGGCCCACTCGGCAATCGCCTTCAGTTCGGACAGGGTGTAGACCGCTCCGGTCGGGTTGGTCGGCGAACAGAGGATCAGTCCCCGCAGCCAGGCATCCACGTGCCGGTCGAGGTCGCGGACCCCGACCTTGAGCCCCCACTCGGGGTCACCGGGGACCAGCACCGGCTCGGCGCGGCACAGGTGTACGATCTGCGGATACGACACCCAGGCGGGCGACGGGATCAGTACCCGGTCACGCGGCCCGAACAGCGTGAAGCAGGCGTTGAAGAGCGCCTGCTTGGAGCCGCTGCTCACCACGATCCGGTCGGGATCCACCGGCCGGCCACCCGACATCCGCGACAGATTGCCGGCGATCGCCCGGCGCAGTTCCGCCAGGCCCACATTGGGCGGATACCTGGTCCGGCCCTGGCGGATCGCGAGGATGCCCGCGTCCGACGCCGCGGCAGGGGTGTTGAAGTCCGGCTCGCCCGCCCCCAGGTCGATCACGTCCTCGCCTGCGGCCTTGCGACGCTTCGCTTCGGTACTGATCGCCACCGTTTCGGAAGTCTTCAGGTGGGCCAGGTTGGCGGAGAGGCGATCAGTCATGGGCATGGGGGAGTCAAGGTGGCGGAAAAGTAGGGACGGCACTCCGAAGGTGCTAGGTTTCCGGCATGGCCGAGACCGAAAATCACCACGCCGCGATGGCGGGACTGCAGCAGTTGGGATGGGACCCCTCCGGCATCGCCGCGCGCGACGTGGTGCCGCCGCTGACTCGGGGCAGCAATCTCGTCGTCACCGCGCCACCCGCGCCTGCGTATGCCGCGCCGGCACTGGCCGGGGTCATCGCGCACACCCCCGGCAGCGGCCGGATCCTGGTGGTGGCCCCTTCGGCCTCGCTGGCGGAATGGGCGGTTCCCGTGGGCGTCCTGACGGCCGGCACGGCGCTCGCGCCCCTGATCGCGCTCGGCCCGGGCCAGGCCGCCCGGCGTTTCCGGGCCGGCGATCCATGCGGGCTGCTGGTGGGCGGGCCGGCCACTCTCCTGGACCTGCAACGGCGCTCGCTGCTCCCTGGCATCGGCGTCACCGCGATCATCGCGGCCTGGCCGGAACTGTGGGAAGACCGGGAGGCGCTGACCCTGCTCCTCTCCGATGTTCCCAAGGAGGCCCAGCGCGTGGTCATCACCAGCACGCCGGACACCCTGGGTGATCTCATCGAGCGCCACGCCTGGCGCGCCTTCGCGGTTGGGGAACCGACGGTGGCGGTTCCGGTGGCCGCCTCGGTGCGCACCGTGCCGGTGGCGTGGAGCCGTCGCATCGCCGCCCTGGGCGAGCTGGCCGAAGTCCTCGAGGCTGACTCGCTGGCCGTCTGGACCGCGGACGACAGCCGCCACGGCGAGATCCGTCAGGCCCTGCAGGGACTGGGCGTCCCATCGACGGTCAGCAGCGGGACGCCGGCCCCCGCGGCGCAGCTGATCGCCTTCGATCCTCCGACCCCGCCGCGGCTCGCCGACCTCTGCGCCACCGGGCCGGTGTCGCTGCTGGCGCCGCCGGGCACCGAGGGCTACCTGGCCCGGATCGCGAGCAACCGGAAGCCGCTGCTGCTCCCGGGCGCCTTCGATGCCGCCACGGGCGAAGCTGCCCGGCGCCGGGACCAGGTGGAACGGACGGTTCGGGAGGGCCCGCTCGAGGAACCGCTGGTCCTCCTCGGCCCGCTGTTCGAGCGACACGACCCCACCGCGGTCGCCGCTGCGCTCTACCAGCTCTGGGTGTCCGCGTCGCGCCCGGCCCCGCGACCGGCAGTACCGGCCGCCGCGGCGGTCGCCCGGCTCTGGATCGGGGCCGGCAAGCGCGACGGCGTCGGCCCCAACGACTTCGTAGGGCTGCTTGCCGGCGACCTGCGCCTCGACCGCAGCGCGATCGGGCAGATCGAGGTGCGGGAGACCTTCTCGCTGGTCGAGGTTCCCGGAGCGGAGGCCGCGAGGATCGCCGCCGCGCTGACCGGCCGGGTCCTGCGCCAGCGGCGGATCGTGGCGCGGGTCGACGAACGGCCGGCATCGCGCGAACGCCCCCCGGCGCGGCGCGGGCCACGGGTGCGATAGGCGGGACCCATGTACCACGGCCCGCGCCCCGGCTCCATCGAGGTCATCGCCGGCGTCATGTTCAGCGGGAAGAGCGAGGAGCTGATGCGCCGGGTCCGGCGGGCGATCATCGCCCGCCGCCGGGTCCAGGTCTTCAAGTCCCGCCTCGACGAGCGGTACGCCGGCCTCCAGCGGGTCTCGAGTCACGATGGCCGCTCGGTCGACGCCGTGCCGATCGACAGCGCCAGCGAGCTGATGCGACTGGTGCAGCCCGACGCCGAGGTCGTGGCGGTGGACGAAGTGCAGTTCCTCGACCCCGGAGTGGTCGAGGCCGCCACCGCCCTCGCCGGCCGCGGCGTCCGGGTGATCCTCGCCGGCACCGACACCGACTTCCGCGGGGAGCCGTTCGGCGCGATGGGCGCCCTGATGGCCATCGCGGAGGAGGTGGAGAAGCTCCGCGCCATCTGCACCGTCTGCGGTGACGACGCCTGCCGCAACCAGCGCCTGGTCGACGGCCAGCCCGCGCCGTGGGACGCGCCCGTTATCCAGGTGGGGGGAAGCGAGTCGTACGAGGCCCGGTGCCGGCACTGCCACCGGGTGCCCCGCCGCGACGAGGACCAGACGGCCCTGCTGTGACCACGCTCTCCGTCGGGCTCACCGGCAACGTGGCCTCGGGGAAGTCATCGGTCGGGAGGCTGTTCGAGTCGTGGGGTGCGCGGCTGATCGACGCCGACCGGATTGTCCATGAACTGCAGCGACCCGGCTCGCCGGTCCTGGCAGCGATGGTCGCCCGGTTCGGTCCCGGCATTCTCGCCGGGGACGGCACCCTGGACCGGGCCGGGATGCGTCGCCTCGTGACCGCCGACCCCGGCGCGCGCCGCGACCTCGAGGCGATCGTCCACCCCGCGGTCCGGGCCCGGCGAGACCAGCTCACGACGGAGGCCCGCCAGGCCGGGGTCCCGGTCGTCATCCAGGACATCCCGCTCCTCTTCGAGACGATGGACCCGGCCGGGTTCGATGCGGTCGTCCTCGTCGACGCGCCGGCATCGACCCGGCGGGACCGGCTGATCCGGGACCGCGGCCTGTCCGGCGAGGAGGCAGACCGCCTGATGGCGATGCAGATGCCGTCGGACGCCAAGCGGAGCCGCAGCCAGTTCGTGATCGACAACGACGGGGACCGTGCCACCCTCGCAGCCCGCAGCCGGGCCGTCTGGGAGGCGCTCCTCACGACCGCCAGCCACGCTTGAAGGGGGTGGCCGGCGTGTCTATTATCAGGCGCCCTTCTCGGAGGCATTTCAGGTGGCCAACGTTCCCGACGATCTCCGCTACACCTCGGATCACGAATACGCCAAGCCCGCCGGCACCGCCGGGGTCTACGTCATCGGGATCACCGACTACGCCCAGGGTGAATTGGGCGATGTCGTCTTCGTCAACCTCCCCAAGGCGGGCGACACCCTGACCGCGCACCAGGCATTCGGCACCATCGAGGCGGTGAAGGCGGTGGCCGACCTCTACGCCCCCATGGCCGGCGAGGTGGTGGCGGTGAATGCCGCGCTCGACGCCGACCCCGCCGTCGTCAACCGCGATCCCTACGGCGAGGGGTGGATGATCCAGCTCAAGGCCGCCAACCCGGCCGACGTCGACGGGCTGCTTTCCGCCGAGGCCTACCGGGCACACATCGGCGGATGACGGTGGCCGCCCACCCGCGCTGACCGCATGCCCCGGGGCAAACCCCTCGGGGCATTTGCATTCCCGACCTTCCGTTCCGACGAGAGACGCACCTGATGACCACGTTCCCGTCCACCGCGCCCGATGGCTCGACCTTCCTCTCGCGGCACCTTGGCCCCAGGCCGAGCGATGTCGCCGCGATGCTGGAGGTGCTGGGCTATCCCACCCTGGACGCCATGATCGACGCCGTCGTCCCCGAGGCGATCCGGCGCCGGCAGCCCCTCGATCTCCCCGCCCCGATCAGCGAAACCGAGGCCCTGGCCGCCCTCCGGGCCATGGCCGACGAGAACCAGGTCTTCAAGTCGTGGATCGGGATGGGGTACTCCGGGTGCCACACCCCGACGGTGATCCAGCGGAACGTCCTCGAGAATCCGGGGTGGTACACCGCCTACACGCCCTACCAGCCGGAAATCGCCCAGGGACGGCTCGAGGCGCTGCTGAATTTCCAGACCATGGTGTCGGACCTGACCGGCCTCCCGATCGCCAATGCGTCGCTCCTCGACGAGGGCACGGCGGCGGCCGAGGCGATGTCGCTGACCCTCGCCGTCGCGCCCCACGCCGCCGCACCGCGCTACCTGGTAGATGCCCAGTGCCACCCGCAGACCATCGCCGTCGTCCGGACCCGCGCCGCCGCGCGCGGGGTGGCGGTTGAGGTCGGCGACCCGGCCGGCTTCCGCTTCGACGCCGGAGCCATCGGCTGCCTGCTGCAGTACCCCGGTACCGAGGGTGGCATCCCCGACCACCGCGCGGTGGTGGAGCGGGCTCACGCCGCCAAGGCGGTGGTGACCGTGGCCGCCGACCTCCTGGCGCTGACCCTGCTGGTGCCTCCCGGCGAGTGGGGTGCCGACATCGTGGTCGGCAACAGCCAGCGGTTCGGCGTACCCCTCGGCTACGGCGGCCCCCATGCGGCATTCTTCGCCGCGAAAGAGGAGCACAAGCGCCACCTGCCGGGACGGCTCATCGGCGTCTCCAGGGACCGGGACGGCCGGCCGGCCCTGCGGATGGCGCTGCAGACGCGGGAGCAGCACATCCGCCGCGAAAAGGCCACCAGCAACGTCTGCACGGCTCAGGTCCTCCTGGCGGTGATCGCCAGCATGTACGCGGTCTATCACGGTCCCGAAGGGCTCCGGTTCATCGCGGCCACGGTGCACCGCCGCACCGCCGCCCTGGCCCGCGCCCTCGCGGCACTCGGCTACACCCTCCGGCACCAGGCCTTCTTCGACACCATCACGGTGGAGACCGACGCCGCCAAGGCGATCCGGATTCACGAAACCGCCCGGGCCCGGGGAATCAACCTGCGCCCGGTCAGCGCCACCGCGATCGGGGTGTCCTTCGACGAGACCACCACCGCGGCGGACGCACGGGCCGTGGCCGAGGTCTTCGCCCTCGGCGGCACGCCGCCCGCGCTCGACGAGTCGGCGGAGGCCCTCCCTGACGGCGTCCGCCGGACCAGCGCCATCCTGACCCATCCGGTGTTCCACCGGTACCGGAGCGAGACCGAGATGCTCCGGTACCTGCACCGGCTCGAGGCTCGGGATCTCTCGCTGACGTCCGCGATGATCCCGCTCGGCTCCTGCACCATGAAGCTCAACGCCAGCACCGAGATGATGCCGATCACCCTCCCCGGGTTCGGCGGCCTCCACCCCTTCGCGCCGACCGACCAGGCCCGGGGATATGCCCGGCTGTTCGCCGACCTCGAGCGCTGGCTGGCGGAGGTCACCGGGTTCGCGAAGATCTCCCTGCAGCCCAATGCCGGATCCCAGGGCGAGTACGCCGGCCTGCTGGTGATCCGGGCCTACCACCATGCCCGGGGCGACGAGCGGCGTGACGTCTGCCTGATCCCGCAGTCCGCCCACGGCACCAACCCCGCGAGCGCGGTGATGGCGGGCTACCGGGTGGTGGTCGTCAAGACCGACCCGCAGGGCAACGTGGACATCGCCGACCTCAAGGCCCAGGCGGCGGCGCACCGCGACCAGCTGGCGGCGCTGATGGTGACCTACCCCTCGACCCACGGGGTCTTCGAGGCCGGCATCCGCGAGATCTGCGAGATCGTGCATCAGCACGGCGGCCAGGTCTACATGGACGGCGCCAACATGAACGCCCAGGTGGGGCTCACCCGGCCGTTCGACATCGGCGCCGACGTCTGTCACCTGAACCTCCACAAGACGTTCTGCATCCCGCACGGGGGCGGCGGCCCGGGGATGGGGCCGATCTGCGTGGCCGAGCACCTCGCGCCGTACCTGCCGAACCACCCGGTCGTGGATCTCGGCGCCGGGC
>DASWBQ010000497.1:0-5779 GCA_036390535.1 Gemmatimonadales bacterium
ATCAGCGGCGCCTCTCGAGAACGTAGGCCAGGCTGGCCCGAAGGCTCTCGCGGGCCGGGCTCGGCGGGAGTACTGCCAGCTCCCCCTCCGCCTGCGCGACCAGGAGCTGAGCCCGGGCGCGGGCATCCGCCAGCCCGCCGAGGTCGGCCACGTCGGCCACCACGGCGGCGATCAGGTCATCGGGCGGCTCCGGGGTGTCCATCAGGAGGACGACCCGGGCCCGCTGGGCCTCGGACATCCGCGGCAGCGCGTAAATCAGGGGCAAGGTGACCTTGTGCTCCCGCAGGTCCAGCCCGGAGGGCTTGCCGGTCACCGTCTGGTCCTCGGTGAAGTCGAGGAGGTCGTCCACGATCTGGAACGCCATCCCGAGGTAGTCACCGAACCGGGCCATGGCGCGGCGTACTTCAGGGGCGGCCCGGATGGCGCCGACCTCCGCCGCTCCCGAGAGGAGTGAGGCGGTCTTGGCCCGGATCAGCAGGTCGTACTCCTCCTCGGTGAACTTCAGCCGGTCGTGAGCGAGCAGCTGGCGCATCTCGCCGACGGTCATCTCGTTGGTGATCCGGCTGAGCACCCCGAGCGGCTCGAGATCGCCCAGCCGGACGAGTTCGATGACCGCTCGCGAGTACAGGTAGTCTCCCATGATCACGGAGACCTGGTGGCTGAAGAGGGCGTTGATCGTCGGCATGCCCCGCCGCAGCACCGAGTGGTCCACCGAGTCGTCATGTACCAGCGTCGCGAGGTGGATCAGCTCGACCACGGCCGCGAACTGGGTCACGCGCCGGTCCTCGACGCCGGCGGCCTCATGGACCAGGAAGACGAGGGTCGGCCGGAACATCTTGCCCTGCATCTGCAGCAGGTGCGCGTTGACGTCCGCGATGAGGGGGAAATCGGCCTGGATCAGCCGGCGGATCTCTTCCCGGACCGCCTCGAGGCGGTCTCCCAGCCCGGCCTGTAGCTGGGCCAGCGAGACAGTGGCAGGTGACGAGATCACGGCAATCGCTCCGCGGTGAGGCGCTGAACCCGGTCGCTCAGGTCGAGGAAGGTAATGTCGACGGCCAGGGCGCGCTCGTAACAGCGGAGGGCATCCAGCGGCCGGCCCTGTTCCTGGCAGGTGCGGCCCAGCCAGTAGACCAGCCCGATCTTCTCGTCGTCTCCCCCGGGCAGGGTCTCGATCGCCCGGGCGAGGACCGTCTCGGCGATGGCGTACCGGCCTTTCTCGAAGAAGGCGATGCCGAGGGCCTCCGAGCTCTTCAGCTTGCCTCCGGGTGCCCGCAGCGCCTTCTGGAACTGGGCGATCGCCTCGTCGAGCAACCCCATCTCCTTGAACGCGATGCCCAGGTCGTAGTGGGCCTCGAAATCGTCGGCGTCGAGGTTGGCGGCAATCCCTTGCTTGAACTGCTCGAGGGTCTCGCGGAAGTCGACGTCCTCCTCGCTCTCAGGTTCCCCCTGATCGACGCGCATCCGGGTGTCACGTTCCGGCTCCGGCTCGAGGATGAGCGCCCCGAGGTCGACGTAGGCCGAGGCGCCCTTGCCGCTGGTCTCGGGGACGGGCGGGGCCGGCTCGACGACGGTGGTCAGCGCCGTGACCGCGGCCTCGGCGACCGGATTGGCGGCGTCGTGCTCGAGCACGCGCTCGTAGACCATCCGGGCGTTCTCGAGGGCGCCGGCCCGCTCGAGGGCCTGGGCGAGCGAGAGATAGGCCCCGACCAGCTGGAGGCGATCCCCCGATCGATAGGCGACCTCGACCCGTTTCTGGTGCCTGGGGATCGCGTCCGGCGAGCGGCGGAGCAGTTCCGCGAGCGCCAGGAGGGCAAGGTCCCACCGCTCCTCCGCCGCGGCCCGCGCCACGATGCCTTCGAGCTCCCCGTCGGACGATGTCTCGAGCTCGGGCCGTCCGGCGATCGTGGCTGCCAGCGCTTCCTCCTCCACGTCGAGCTCATCGAACAGCGCCTCGGTGATCAGGGGGATCATCGGCAGCGGCGCGGCCGGCCCGGGCGCCAGGTCGGGGGACAGGCCCGACCCGGCCAGGGGGCCGGGCGCCAGGAACTCGGTCGCGATGTCGAGGCCGGGTATCTCCACCGGCTCCGGCTCCGTCGCCTCCAGGGCGAGGGGAGCTGCCGCCAGGTCCAGATCAATCGCCTCGCTGCCGAGGCGGGTCGGCTCAAACCCCTCCAGCGTCGGCGGCACAGTCCCCGTCGGCTCACTCACCAGGACGGTCGGCTCGATGAAGTCCAGGGTGGCCGCGGCGGGAACCATGTCCGCTTCGAATGCGACAATGGTGTTGCCCGGAAGCTCAGCGGCCGGAGGCGCCTGGTCCGAGCCGAAGGAGGACCCCATCCGGCCGGGAACCGGCATGATCCCGGTGTCGATGAAGACGAGCCCTCCCGGCCCGGGCCGGTTGCCACCATCGGGTTCGAGCAATCCGTCCGCGGGGGTGTGCCCCTCCCCGAGGCCGAGGTCCGCAGCAAGCTGGTCCACGGTCTCCCGGGCCTGCTGGGTGCGCGGGGCGTCGCGGAGCACCTCGGCGAGGAGGTTGCGCTGTTCGATGCTCAGGGCGAACCGTTCGGCGAACTTGCGCAGACTCTCCGCCAGCACCGGCTGCTGCGAACCCGCCCCCATGTGCCCGATGTACTCGGTGAGGTTCCGACGAACCTCACCGGCCACGTTCTTCCTGGCGTGCAGTTCCGCCAACCTGAGATAGGCGACCGTCCGGGCCGGGTCGACCCGCAGAATCTTCCCGCAGAGCGCGATGGCGTTATTGAAGAAGCCCTGGTCGGCGTAGGCGTCGACCGCGTGCTCGTAGGCCTGGAGGGCGCCGTTCAGGTCGCCGGCCTTGACCTCGAGGTCCCCGATCCGATTGTGCAGCGACGGATCGGCCGGTTCACCAGCCTGCGCCAGGTCGGCGAGGGCCCGGTGATAGATCTCGATGGCCTTTCGCCACTCGTCCCGCAGTTCGTGGCGTCGCGCAGCTTCTTTCAGCTTGTCCAGGTTCATCGAGCTGACCGGGGCGCGCGGGAATGGCCGAACTTCTTGAGAATTCTCAAGATAGGAGTCGCCACCTCACCTGGCAAGACAAGGGCTTTCCGGCCCCGTTCAGCGGGTCGGATCGAGCAGACCATCGGCGACCGCTCGCGAAAGCCGGTCCAGATCCGGAGCCGGCGGCCGGTCCGCCCCCAGCGGAAGGACCGGGTCCGGCATGGTGCGAATCCGGCGATGGAGTTCTGCGACCCCACGCCCCGGCCGGAGCGGTGCCAGGTATTCGAGCCCCTGCGCGGCGCAATAGAACTCGGCGGCGACGACACGCTGGGCGTTGGCCAGGATCCGGCGGGCCTTCCACGCCGCAGCCATCCCCATGGGGACGAAGTCCTCCTGGTTGGCGTCGGTCGGGATGGATCCGATCGAGGCCGGGTACGCGAGCGTCCGGGACTCTGCGACAATCGCGGCCGCGGTGATCTGGACCATCATGAATCCGGAGGAGAGCCCCGGATCGGCGGTCAGGAAGGCCGGGAGCCCCTGCGACAGGTCCGGGTTCACCAGGCGTTCCGTCCGGCGCTCGCTCAGGGCCTGCAGGGTCGTGAGGCAGATGGCCAGGACATCGAGCGCCTGAGCGACCGGCTGGCCATGGAAGTTCCCCCCTGACAGCACCTCGCCGTCGAACACCAGCGGGTTGTCGGTCGAGGCGTTGAGCTCCACCTCGGCCGTTCGCGCGGCAAACTCGATCGCATCGGCCGCGGCGCCGAGGACCTGAGGGGTGCAGCGGAGGCTGTAGGCGTCCTGCACGCGGGGATCGTTGTCCCGGTGGGACTCACGGATCTCGCTGTCGGCCACGAGGCGGCGCATCAGCGCCGCCGCGTCCCGCTGTCCCGGATGGGGACGGGCCTCGTGGATTCGCGGGTCGAGAGGCGTGGGCGTTCCCCGCAGCGCCTCGAGGCTCATCGCCGCTGCTCCCAGCGCGGTCCGCCACAGGGTGCGCGCGTCGGTCACCAGCAGCCCGAGGATGGCGGTCTGGGCCTGGGTGCCGTTGATGAAGGCCAGGCCTTCCTTGGGGCCGTATCCGACGGGGCGCAGGCCCTTCGCGGCCAGGCCTTCCGCCGCCGGGCGCCGGTCTCCGCTGGTCCCGAGCAGGGTTCCCTCCCCCATCAGGGCCAGCGCGAGGTGGCTGAGCGGCGCCAGATCACCGCTGGCGCCGACACTGCCCTGCTCCGGGACCCAAGGTACCAGCCCCGCGTTGAGGAAGGCCACCAGCGAGGTGACCAGCGCAGGGCGAACGCCGCTGGTGGGCCGGAGCAGCACGTTGGCACGGAGCAGCATCATGGCGCGGACGATGTCGGCCGGGAGCGGGTCCCCGAGACCGGCCGAGTGGCTGCGGATCAGGTTGGCCTGCAGCCGTTCCAGGTCGGCGGGGCCGATCCGGACGTTGGCCAGCTTGCCGAAACCCGTATTGATGCCGTAGATGGTCTCGCCCCTGGCGAGGGCGGACTCGACGGCGGCGCGGCTGGCGCCCAGCGCGGCGAGCGCGGCGGGGTCACACTCGACCGGGGCCCCCTGGCGCGCCACCCGAAGCAGCGCCTCGAGGGTCAGGGACTGGCCGTCGATTCGCACGGGCGTCGTCATCGGCTCTGGAAGGTCCGCTGGTTGTAGTCGACCTTGAGATCCGGCAGGTCGACCAGGTGAATCGTGAAGTAGAAGGCGAAGTTGCCGTTGGGGTTCTTGACGAAGTTGAAGCCTGCCCGCCAGTCGTGGAGGTCCCGTTCCAGGCGCAGCACCTGCGACTCGAACTCGCCGGCCGTCACGTTGTACTGGGTGGAAAGCGACACGCCCCAGAATCGGGTGGGAGAAAAGGCCGTCGAGAACCCGACGTTGCTCTGCCCCGGCGGGGCCGTCGCGCCCTCCACCGGGCGGAACCGTGAGATCGAGACGTTGACGTTGGCGGTGAACGACCGGGCCCCTCCCCCGCTCAGCTGGTTGGTCGTCCGCAGCGAGCGCTGCTGCATGCCGCCCGCCAGCCCGGACACATAGGATGTCGGCACGGAGTCACCTCCTGCCCGGGTCGGCGTGGGGCCCCGGCCCAGCCCGAAGATGCGGCCGACCGAGCGGAACGTGTTCGCCGAGAGACCGAAACCCGCCGTCATGTTGGACAGGAACAGATCGAATTCGCTGGTGTCCTGCCCGACCGGCCCATCCCAGAGATCGTGGGTCATCGCAAAACTGAACCCGGGCAGCAGGTCGCTCTGGAAGGTGTTGGTGACCGTCTGCATCGTCCAGCCGTTGCGCCCTTCCTGCTTGGCCTGTTCGAGGTCATAGGTGAGCCCGCTGGTGCTGATCCCGAGCACCCGGAACTTCCGCGCCTGGGCCGCGGCCGCGGAGTCTTCACCGGCGGTGCGCTGCTTGGCCTCGAAGTTCTGGGACAGGGTCAGGCCCAGGGTCTGGGTCGGATTGCTCTTGAGCTGGAGACCGGTCCCCGGCCGGGCCACGGCCCGGGCGTACTCCTCGGGGATGGTCGCGGAAGGCGCGAAGGCGTAGGAAAGGATCGGGGAGATGCTGTGGCGGATTCGCGAGACCGGACCGAAGCCCGGAAAGAAGGCGAAGAAGGTCGGGGCGGCCGAGACGCCGAACGCCGCCCGCTTGCCCTGGAAGACCCACTGCCCGTCGGTGCGCTCATTCCGGACCGCGAACGCCCCGCCCGTCACGTTGGTGATCCCGACGCTGGGGGTGACCTTCCAGCTGCTCCGGAAGAGGAGCGGCAGGTTGATGCCGGTGTCCCACTGGAGGGCGGACT
>DASWBQ010000498.1:0-3599 GCA_036390535.1 Gemmatimonadales bacterium
CGATGCCAGGCGATGCGCTTCTCCTTCCAGGCGGCGTACCACTCCATCTCGGTGCCGGGCTTCACGAAGAACTGCATCTCCATCTGCTCGAACTCGCGGGTCCGGAAGATGAAGTTCCCCGGGGTGATCTCGTTCCGGAACGCCTTGCCGATCTGGGCGATGCCGAAGGGCACCCGTTGCCGCGACCCGGTGAGGACGTTCTGGTAGTTGACGTAGATCCCCTGGGCCGTTTCCGGCCGGAGGTAGACGACCGAGGCCTGTTCCTCCACCGGCCCCATGAAGGTCTTGAACATCAGGTTGAAGAGGCGGGGCTCGGTCAGGTCACAGGTGCTGTGCTCCCCCGGCCTCTTCGACGGCTTCTGCGGACACTGGAATTCCTGGATCTTGTCCGCGCGGAAGCGGGCCTTGCAGGTCCGGCAGTCCACCAGGGGATCGGTGAAGCCGGCCACGTGGCCCGAGGCCTCCCACACCTTCGGGTGCATCAGGATCGCCGCGTCGAGGCCCTCGATGTCGTCCCGGGCATGCACCATGGCGCGCCACCAGCGGTCCTTCACGTTCCGCTTCAGCTCGACGCCGAGAGGCCCGTAGTCCCACACCGAGCCCAGGCCGCCGTAGATCTCGGACGACTGGAAGACGAACCCGCGCCGTTTGGCGAGGGAGACGAGCTTGTCCATCAGGGAGGTGTCAGCCATTGCAGTCGTGAGTCGTGAGTCGTGAGTCGAGAGACTCAGCCAGTAACCGGGATGATCTGGTCGCGCCGGGTGCCGACACTGACGTAGCGGATCGGCACCCCCGCCAGTTCCTGGAGCCGGTCAAGGTACGCCCGGGCCGCTCGGGGGAGGTCCGCCAGGGTCCGGGCGCCGCCGGTCGACTGCTGCCAGCCGGGCAGCGTCTCGTAGACCGCCCGGACCCGCTCGAGCCGGTCGACGGTGCCGGGCAGTTCCTCGCAGCGCTCGCCGTCGAGTTGGTACGCGATCCCGACCGGGATCTCGGCGAAGCTGTCGAGGACGTCGAGCTTGGTCACCGCCAGGTGGGAGAGCCCGTTGACGCGGGCTGAGTACCGGACCACGGTCGCGTCGAACCAGCCACAGCGCCGGGCCCGCCCCGTGACGGCACCGAACTCGCCGCCGAGCCGGCGGAGCAGCTCGCTGCGTTCCGGATCGGCCTCGGTGGGCAGCGGACCGTTGCCGACCCGCGTGGTGTAGGCCTTCACCACCCCGAGGACGGCGTCGATCGCCATCGGGCCGATGCCGGCGCCCACCGCAGCGCCTCCGGCCGTCGTGTTCGAGGAGGTCACGAAGGGATAGGTCCCGTGGTCGACGTCGAGGAGGGCGCCCTGCGCCCCCTCGAGGAGGACCCGTTCTCCCGCGAGCAGCGCCCGGTGCACCAGCAGCCCGGTGTCGGTCGCCAGCGGGAGCAGGCGGGGGGAGAGCCGGTCGAGCAGCGCGAGGTGGTCCTCGAGGGAGGCGCGATCGGCGACTGCCATCATTTCGAGCAGCGCGTTGGCCCGCGCCACCCGCTCGGTGAGCGCCCCGCGAAGGACGTCCCGGTCGCGGAGGTCGCCGACCCGGATGCCGCGGCGGCCGTATTTGTCCTCATAGGTCGGGCCGATGCCTCGGCCAGTGGTCCCGATCTTCTGGCTCTTTTCCCCGGCGCGATCGAGCATCTTATGGTAAGGCAGGACCAGGTGGGCGCGGTCTGAGATGGCGATCCGGCCGGCGGCCGCGATGCCCTTGGCCTCGAGCCGGTCCAGCTCCTGGAAGAAGGTCTCGGGGTCGAGCACCACGCCGTTGCCGACCACGCACCGGGTGGCGGGATGCAGGATTCCCGAAGGGATCTGCTGGAGGATGAACTGCTCCTCCCCGATGACCACGGTGTGGCCGGCGTTGGCCCCACCCTGGTAGCGCACCACCAGACCCGCCGACTCGGCGAGCACATCGACCAGCTTCCCCTTCCCTTCGTCGCCCCACTGGGCGCCCACCACGACCACGCAGGTCCGTCCCGCCTCGAACATCCTAGTGCTCCCCGCCCCGGCGGCCCCGGCGGCCGCCGGGCGCCAGCCCGTCGGCGGTTTCGGCACTGATCTGCCCCGCGTCAGCCAGGGCCCTGGCGTGCGCGGCGAAGCTGGTGGTGCCCTCTTCGCCCCGCTCCATCAGGCGGGCCAGCTCGCCGAACCGGGCGGGGTCCCGGATCGCGTCCCGCACCGCCGGCGTGGCCAGCATTGTCTCGGCGACGGCCGCCCGGCCGGCCCCGTCGGCCCGCGCCACCAGCTGCTGGGCGATCACTCCCCGGAGGGCATCGGCGAGCCTGACTCGGCCGATCTCCCGCTCCTCGACAGGCAGCATGGCGAGCAGCTGCCCGATCGCCGACACCACCGAGGGCGTCGGCACCGCGGCGATGACCAGGCAGCCCGTCTCGGCCGCCTTGACGGCCAGCTGCACCGCCGGTGCGTCGCGCAGGTCACCCAGCACGATGACGTCGGGATCCTGGCGCAGCGCCGCCCGCAGGCCGACCTGCTCCGATTCGGTGTCCACCCCCACCTCCCGCTGGGTGACCGAGGAGTTGAGGTCGCGATGCAGGAACTCGATCGGGTCATCGATGATGAGGATGTGCCGGTGGTGGTGCTGGTTGATGTGCTGCACCATGGCGGCCACCGTGGAGCTCTTGCCGCTGCCGCTTCTCCCGGCGACCAGCACCAGGCCGCGCTCCTGTTCGGCGAGCTCCTGCACCACCGGCGGCAGGCCGAGCGACTCGATGGTCGGCACCACGAAAGGGATGACCCGCATCACGATCATGAACGACGACCGCTGCCGCAGGATGTTGATCCGGAACCGTCCCACTCCGGGCAGGCCCCAGCTGCAGTCGAAGTCCCGGATAGCGTCGATCTGCGCCCGCTGCTCGTCGGACCCGAGCAGCCGCAGCGCGATCGCCCGGGTCTGCTCCGGCGTGAGCCGCTGCTTGGTGAGCGGGACCAGCTTGCCGTGGACCCTGGCCCGGAAGACGTCACCAGCCTTGATGTGCAGGTCGGAGGCCCCCCGCTCCACCGCTGCCTTGATGATCCGCTCCATCGACGCGCCGGCCATCAACCCCTCCCCTCGGCAAGGAACCCCATGCGCTGCTTCGCCTCACGAAGCGTCTCCCGGGCGATCGCGGACGCCCGGCTGGCGCCGTCGGCGAGGATCTCGGTCACCTGGTCCGGCGCGGCCTTCAGTTCCTCGGCCTTGCGCCGGATCGGCGCCAGCTGCCGCTCCATGTGCTCCGCCAGGACCCGCTTGCAGTCGAGGCAGCCCCAGGAGGCACCCCGGCAGTTCCGCTCCACCTCCGCGACGGTCTCGGGCGGGCTGAAGTGCTGGTGGAGCCCGAAGATCGCGCGGCACTTCTCGGGGTCACCCGGGTCGCTCTTCTTGACCCGGGCCGGGTCGGTGACCGCCGGCCGGAGCTTGGCCCACACCTCGTCGGGGGTCTCGGTGAGCCCGATGGTGTTGCCCAGGCTCTTCGACATCTTGCTCTGCCCATCCAGCCCGACGATCCGCCTCGCGGGCGTGAGCAGCGGTTGCGGCTCGGGGAAATACGGCGCGTCCGCCGGCGAGAAGTCCTCG
>DASWBQ010000499.1:0-12067 GCA_036390535.1 Gemmatimonadales bacterium
CACCGCCTTGTCGTTGCCGAAGGCATCGGTGTAGCTGTCGTCGAGCCCCAGCTGGTTCAGGTAGCGGATGTAGGTGAACAGCTTGAGGTTCAGGTCGCCATGTTCGGTGTCGGCGACCTTGAAGCCGGTCCCGGGCGTGAAGCTGCCGAACCCCTTCTTCCCGGCCCTGGACGTGTCCGCCTGTTGGGCACCAGCGGAAGCAGCGGCCAGGACCAGAAGGACTGGAACGAGGCGGAAGGTGCGACGCATGTAACGCTCCGGAGAGAGGCTCGATGTGGTAATTTGTCATCATCCTGCCCCCCGCGTCAGTCGCTCACCGCAGTGGTCATGAGGGATCGTCCCTTCCGCCCTCCCGCCCTTCCGCCATGACTCGCCCCTTCGCCGCCCTCTTCTTCACCCTCCTCCTGGCCATCGGCACCCTGCCGGTGGTCCGGATGCTCAATCTCCCCGACTGGCCCGTCGACCTCCTGCTCGCCGGCAGCCTGCTCGGCGCCAGCGTCAAGGTCGCCACGGGCTATGGCCGCCACCTGCTCATCGGCCTGATCACCGTGATTGTCGTGGCCCGGCTGGCTGGCCAGCTGCTGGGCTGGGGCTCGCTTTTCGAGGAGGTGACGAGCGTCGGCTGGGCCGTCGTGGCGGTGGCGGCGGCCGCCGGGTCGGCCCGGTTCATGTTCCGTCGCGATGTGGTGCGGAGTGAGCACATCTACGCCGCGCTCAGCGCCTACCTCCTGGTGGGAGTCTTCATGGGGGTCCTCTACACCGCCATCGGCGCCAGGTCCCCGGAGGCGTTCCTCGTCCACGGCGCGCCTGCGTCAGCCGCGAACTTCACCCTCGCCAGCGGCGTCTACTTCAGTTTCGTCACGCTGGCCACCCTCGGCTACGGGGACATCGTCCCCGCCACCGAGGCCACGCGGGGACTCGCCATCCTCGAGGCGGTCGGCGGCCAGCTCTACCTCGCCGTGCTGGTGGCCAGTCTGATCGGGATGCGGGCCGCCCCGAAGGCCGGATAGAAGAGCACGTCCCACCGACTCCCCCCATGACCTGGCTCATCGAGACCCTCCGGCAGCATCCCGAGGTCGCCCTCTTCCTGACCCTCGCCATCGGCCAGGCAGTCGCGCGGTTCAGGATCGGCCCCATCCAGCTCAACGGCGTGGTCGCGGCCCTCCTGGCCGGCGTGGCCGTGGGCCAGCTCCGGATCCAGGTGCCGCAGGCGCTCCAGTGGGCCTTCTTCGTGCTCTTTCTCTTCTCGATCGGCTACCAGACCGGCCCGCAGTTCTTCCGGGGGCTGGGACGGAGCGCCCTGCCGCAGGTGGGGCTCTCCCTCCTGCTCTGCGGGGCGGCACTCGGGTCGGCCCTCGCCCTGGCGCGGATCCTGGGCTTCGACGCCGGGGCGGGGGCCGGCCTCCTTGCGGGGGGGCTCAACGCCTCGGCGGCGATCGGCACGGCGGGCAGCGCGCTCGACGGCCTGGCGCTCGACCCCGCCACGGCACAGGGACTCGCGACCAGCCTGACGGTCGCGTTCGCCGTCACCTACCTGGTCGGTCTCCTGACGGAGATCTTCACCCTCACCACCATCGGCCCCTGGCTGATGCGCGTGGACCTGCCCGCCGAGTGCCGGAAGCTGGAGGCGGATCTTGGCGTCGGGGCCGGGGACGCCGGGGTCTCGGCCTACCAGGACATCGCCGTGCGGGCTTACGCCATCCCGGGGGCGCTCGACGGCATCACGGTGACCGCGCTGGAGGGACGGTTCGCCCCGGCGCGGGTCTTCGTCGAGCGGCTGCGGACCTCGGCAGGGGTCGTGGACCCCGAACCCGGGATGCGTCTCCGCACGGGAGACGTCGTCGCCCTCTCGGGCCGGCAGCCCGTGTTCGTGGATCCGGCCAACCCGCTCGGGGGGGCCGAGGTTTCCGACCCGGCGCTGCTTGACATCCCGATCGCCACCGCGGAGGTCGTGGTCACGTCCCGGGCGCTGGCCGGGCGGACCCTCGCGCAGCTCGCCGCGACCATCGGGCAGGAGGAGGCCAGCCGCGGCGTGTTCGTGCGGGGGGTGGGGCGGGGCGGACAGAAGCTGCCATTCGGGCCGGGCCTGAGGGTGGAGCGCGGCGATGTCGTGACGCTCGTCGGACCGGCCGGCCAGGTCGGGCGGGCGGGCACGCTCGTCGGGGCCACCGTGCTCTCCTCCAGCAGGACCGACATGCTGGCGCTCGCCGGCGCCATCGCGATTGGCGCCATCGCGGGGCTGGCATCGTTCACCGTCGCGGGACTCGAGATCGGCCTCAGTATGCCGGTCGGCGTGCTGGTCGGGGGACTGGTGGCCGGCTGGCTGCGTTCGGTGCGGCCCGCGCTGGCCCGCGTGCCGGGGCCGGTGCTCACGCTGTTCGACAGCCTGGGGCTGGCCGGGTTTCTCGCCGTGGTCGGCATCAATGCCGGCCCGGGCTTCGTGGACGGACTGCGGACTTCAGGGGGACCGCTGGTGATGGCAGGCGTGCTCGTCTGCCTCGTCCCGAACCTCGTGACCATCCTGATGGGGCGGTATGTCCTGCGGATGCACCCCGGCGTCCTCCTCGGCGTCTGCGCCGGGGCCGGCACGTCCCCGGCCGGCCTCGCGGCCGTCCAGGACAAGGCGAAGAGCCAGGTGCCGACCCTGGGATACGGCGTCAGCTATGCGGTGGGCAATCTCCTGCTGGCGCTCTGGGGCTCCGTCCTGGTCACCCTGCTGCAGCCCACCTAGCCGGCTTCTCAGGTGCGGGGCGACGGATGGCCATCGGGGATGCCTGGTGACACGAACCGCTTCCCTGCCAGGGCCGCCGCGACGGCGGGCACCAGGTCCGACGCGAGGTGCGACTTCACCACGTACCCGGCCGCCCCGATCTCCAGCGCCTCGCGGAGGTAGTCGGGGTCCGCCCACACGGTCAGGAACACCAGCCGGCTGCGGCAGCCGTCGCGAATGAGCCGGCGCGCCGCTT
Organism: Gemmatimonadales bacterium; assembly: GCA_036390535.1. GTDB lineage: Bacteria > Gemmatimonadota > Gemmatimonadetes > Gemmatimonadales > GWC2-71-9 > SZUA-320. Next base: position 2,967 of record DASWBQ010000499.1, read on the forward strand.
CGAGCCCGTCGAGGCCCGGCATCGCGATGTCCAGGACGATCACGTCCGGAGCGAGCCGCTCGGCCGCGGCCAGCAGCTCCAGGCCGTTGGCGGCCGTCCCGACGATTTCGTACCTGTCACCCAGGACGTGCGCCGCCTGCGCCAGCGCCGCCGGGTGGTCGTCTGCGAGCAGGATGCTCGCTCGCTCTACGGGAGTCATCTCGTCCGCCTCGGCCGGCCGGTGCCGGCGTGCTCGTCAGAAGATGATGTCGGTCCCCAGGGAAACCGTCGTTCCACTCTGGCCGGCGGTGTAATACCCGAAGTTGGAGCCGGTCGGGCTCCTCTCCACCCGGATCACGTGCAGGTTGAGCCGCCAGCTCCTGGTGCCGGTCGGATAGACGCTCACCCCGCCCGAGAGTTCCCACGGGTTCCGCTCGAAGTCGTCCCAGACCCCGCCGGCGGTCCCGTAGAGGTTCACCAGCTTCGGCACGATCATGTAGCCGGCCTGGACCTGAAGGCCGTAGTCGGTCAGGGATGTCACTGGCAGCGGCCCCGTCGCCTCGAAGTTCGAGTAGCGCCGGGCGAACCCCTCGGCCTGGAGCGACAGGCCGCGGTACTTGGCGCCTGCATCCACCGAAAACTCGTCGTAGTCGAGGTACCGGACCGTCACCCCGTCCGCCAGTGCGTCGGCCTCGAAGACGTAGACCCCGTCCGACAGGCGCAGCTGGGTCTCGTTGTTCTTTTCGGCGTCCGGCGCGCCGCGATACTCCCGCGCGTGCGCCCCTGACGCCCCGAACCGGGTGGCCAGCCGGTCGTGGTTCTCCAGGTCGCCAAACCCGCCCCGGGGTCCGAACTCGCCCGTCGTCGGCATCCACATCAGGCTGCCGCTGAAGGCCAGGTCGCGGGAGTCGTTCGAGGCGGTGATACCGAGCTGGCTCAGGCTGGTGTTCACCGACGCCGAATAGTAGAGCCGGCTGAGCGGCTGCCCCGTGATCCAGAAGCCGGACGCGAAGCCGCCCCGCATGAACTCCTCCGTCATCTGGCGATCACTGCCGGCCCAGAAGGGGAAGGAGCCCTGCATCGAGCGGTTGGTGAGGTTCGGCGCCATCCCGGCCGCCACGGTCAGGGCCTTGCCGACCTTGTACTGCAGGTTCCCGAACAGCAGCGCCTGTTGCGTTGACCCCAGGGTCCAGGCGGTGATGTTCCAGCGGAACCGGGGATCCCAGAAGTGCCCGGTGAACCAGATCATGGTCCGGTGCCAGTTCAGGTCGTTCCGGGCCTTGACCGTCCGCTCACGGTCGAGGTGGTCGGTGAAGGTCTGGTCCCCGGGCATCTGGTTCAGGTACCGGAAGAGGGCGTAGAAGCTGACGTTGAGGCTCGCCCGCTTGCCGGAGTAGATCTGGAATCCCTTCGCCGGGGTGAACTCCCCCGCCGTCGTGTTGGCGAAACTCTCCACGACGGTGGTGTCCCCCGGCGGGGGGTCGTTGGTCTCCTGCGCCATGGCCGCTCCCGGCCCCGCCACCACCGCCGCGACGGTCAGGAGACGGCTTCGAAGCCCGGTCGGGAACGGTCGCATGGCGCCTCCCCCCGTGTTACTTGGCGGCGTACGGGTTGCCGCCGAGCGCGTTCGAGATGTCCGCGATCGCTTTCTGGGCCTTGACGCTGTTGCCGGCGTCATCGAGCGGCGGCGACACCACCGCGATCCCGAACTTGCCGGGCGAGACGGCGATGATCCCGCCGCCCACCCCGCTCTTGGCCGGGAGTCCCGTCCGCCAGAGCCACTTGCCCGAGTCGTCATACAGCCCGGCCGTGGCCATCACCGCCAGCACGTGCGGCACGTCGGCGCTCTTCATCAGCTGCTTCCTGGTGACCGGGTTGGTGCCCCCGAACGCCAGCGTCGCCGCCATCATCGCCAGATCCTTCGCGTTGACGCCAACCGCGCACTGCTTGGTGTAGATGTCCACCGCCTGCTGCCAGTTCGGGTCCTTGATATAGCCGTAGGCATACATCAGCGCCCCGATGGCCTGGTTCCGCTGGTTGGTCTCGGCCTCGGACTTGTAGACGTCCTCGAGGACCTTCAGCGGCCGGCCAGCGAAGTCGCTGTAGATGCCGGAGATCTTCCCCCAGATCTCGTCATACGTCTTTCCCTTGACCATCGCGGTGGTCGCGATCGCCCCGGGATTGACCAGCGCGTTCATCTCGGGACCGCCCAGGAGCTTCTGCGACTGCTCGATCGAGACGATCGAGTTGAACCGCATCCCCGTGGCGTCCGCGCCGATGGTGTTGAAGATCTGGTCCGGGCCCTGTTCCTTGATCACCAGCGCCATGGTGAAGACCTTCGAGATCGACTGGATCGAGACCTCAGTGGTCAGGTCGCCGGCGGTGTAGACCTTGCCGTCCGCCGTCACCACCGCGATCCCGAAGACCTTCGGGTCCACTTTGGCCAGCGCCGGGATGTAGTCGGCGTTCTTGCCTTCCTGCAGGTTCCGGTACTTCGCGTAGGCGGCGTCCACCGCCGCCTGGATCTGCGCCGGCGTCTGCGCCGCCACCGGGGCGGCGCTCACCGCCGTCGCGGCCGCCGCCAGCCCCAGCAGCAGTCCTCCCTTGATCATCGTCGCGCGGGACATCAGTTGCCTCCGATGGAATGCTTGAAGTTGTACTTGAACGAGAACTGGACCCGGACGTCGTCCTCGAACCAGCCGTCACTGTTGTTGTCGCGCCGCCCGTACTGCAGCTCGGCGCCCATCATGACGCCCGGCACCGGGTAGTGCACCAGGTTGACCAGGCCGTACGAGCCGCGCTGGAAGGCGTCGGCCGACTGGCCGTCCGAATTCTCGATGTCCACCAGCGAGCCGCCCAGGGTGGTCGACCACTTGCTGCTCCAGGTCCGGTCATAGAAGGCCACCAGCCCCAGGATCGGGAGCGGCTGGCCGGTGATCGGCGTGCTGGCGTTGCCCGGGTTGGACTGGACACCGACGTCCACCGGGGCGTCGTTCATGTAGTTCTGGATGCCTTCGCCGTACACCGCCTGCAACCGGATCACGTCGTCCTTGACCTTGAGGTTGGAGCTCAGGTTGACGCCCCACCCGGTCGCGCTTCCCGCCAGGTCGAACTGGTCATCCAGCATGTCGTCCCACTTGATCTGCCGGACGATGCCCGCCAGCTGCACGTGGCCCCACTTCCCCGCCCGGCGGTACTGGGCCGAGAGGTCGGGCAGCGGGAACCGCGCCTTGATGTTCTGGAGTTCGATGCGGTCGGCGTAGTTGCCGGCATCACCGCTCGCGCCGGGTCGCTCCAGCGCGAACATCAGGCTCCCGTCGCCCTGCATCGGCGTCCACCGGAGCTGGATATTCCGGAAGAAGACCATCCCGTTCGGGCCCCAGTATTCCAGCGAGTTGGGGAAGACGTCGGGGTCCATGAAGGGGCTCCACGTCTGGCCCGCGCCGATGTGCCCCAGCTCCCCCCAGGCGTGCCGCAGCCGGAAGGTGGTCTGGCCGGCGTCCACGCCGGTCCCGAACAGCTCGAACTCGAAGATCGTCTTCAGCTCGCCCAGCGCGGTCGGGATGAAGCCCTTCACGCCCAGACGGCTCTGCCGCACCCCTGCGAAGAACCGGCCGTCCTTGCCGAACTGGTCCTTGTAGGCGGGCAGCTTGGTCGGCCGGACCACGTCGTACCAGTCCGGATGGTTCTGGCCGAACTGGTAGCCCATGTCCAGCATGGCGGCGCCGTAGATGTCGAGGCGCGGCTTCGCCTCCTGGGCCCGTGCCGGGACCGCCGCGGCCAGCCCCAGCAGTGTCGCCAGCAGCCAGGGGGCGCGGCGACGGGAAGTCGGGTGTTGCATGCCTCTGCTCCTTCGTGAGGGAGGGGGAGAACCGCTACTTCGCTCCTGCCTGGGCCCGTTCCCAGGCGCGGACCCTGGCCCGGGCCTGGTCGAACAGCCGCTCGTAGTTCCCGGTCAGGACCTTCCTCCGGGCCTCGGGGGTCAGGGCCGCCCAGAGCGGCGCGTACTGCTCGTACACCTTCAGCTGGGCCTCGGCGGACGTCGGGGCCACCACGTCGCTGCCGAAGAGGAACCGGTCCGGATGGGTGTTGATCATCCCGGCCACGCGCGCCACTGCCTCCGGGGAGGACACCACGTACTTCGCGACCTCGTCCCAGGAGATGTCGAAATAGACGTGGCTGAGCTCCGGGTTCTGGAGTGCCCGCTCCAGCATCGCCACCTGGTCCGGCACCGGCCGTACCACCCGGCCCAGTCCGACGTGGGCCCAGATGATCGTCGTCCTGGGGTGGCGGATGAACAGCTCCTTCATCTGCGCCAGCAGGTAGGGTTCCTGGCCGCTCTTCGGGAACGGCATGTCAATGTCGTTGTGCAGGATCACCACCAGCCCGACCTCGCCCGCCGTCTCGAGGATCCGGTCCAGCGCCGGGTTCCGGAGGCTCGCCACCTCGCCCGCGATCTTGCTCGAGACGAATTCCTTGTGGATCGTGAACTCGCCGATCCCGCTGAAGACGCCGGGGAAGGTGCCGAGCACCCGCTTGATGTGGTCCGACGCGTACATGTCGGCCGGGTTGAACCCGGTGATCATCGGGTCGAGCCGGGCCTGCTGGGCTGGCGGCAACGACCGGTACGCCATCGCGATGAAGGCGTCGGTGAACGAGTAGTAGTAGAGGGGGGCGTCGGACTGCAGGTAGTACGTCGGGGCGAAGTCGCCCGAGTTGCCATACGACCACTGCTGCTGCAACGGGATCCCGAACAGGGTCGAGCGGCCGATCGTCGTCCCCATGATACCCAGGTAGGCCCGGATGTCGGTCCCTTCCTGGACGTAATTGGTCAGGTGGAAGTGCGCGTCATGAAAGAGCGGCGCCGTGGCGGCCGCCTGGGAGGCGGCGGGAATGGGTGCCACGAGAACACCGATCAGGCCGAGAATGGCGCTGGGCAGGGAACCGACGCGCAAGCTTCCTCCGGAGGGGGAGGCACGGCCCGGCGATCTGCCGGAGGGGCCGCCCCAACGGGAAGCAAGGTGGCCGGCCGCCGGGCGGCCTGCCTACTGTCAGTTTTGACAGGGGGTTACGGACCGATCAGCCCCAGCCGGACCGCGTGCTGGACCAGGCCGGCGCTGCTGGTCACGCCCAGGCGGCGCATGATCGTATACTTGTGGAAGGCCACCGTCCGGGCGCTCACCCCGAGCACCGCCGCGACCTCCTTCATCGGGCGTCCCTCCGCCAGCAGCTGCAGCACCTCCCGTTGCCGGGACGTGAGCACGTGGTCGTGGGGATGGGACTGCCGCAGGAAGGCGGCCAGGCTGGCCCGCTTCCGGATCAGCGGGGTCAGGTGGCGGCCACCCCGCACCGCCGTCTCGATCGCCGTGAACAGCTCCCCCACGGCCGAGCCCTTGAGGAGGTACCCTGAGGCCCCCAGCTCGAAGGCTTCGGCCGCCAGGTCGGGGTCCTCGTTCACCGTCACGAACACCCACTTGACGGCCGGCAGCCGCGGGCGCAACTGCTGGCAGGCGTCGAGTCCGTTGAGCAGCGGCATCGAGATGTCCGCCACGATGACATCCGGCTTGAGCTTCGGGGCCAGGTCCAGCAGCGCCCGGCCGTCCGAGACCGTCCCCACCACGTCGCATTCGGCCTTGAGCAGCTGCTCGAACGCCGCCCGGATCAGGGCGTGATCGTCGGCCAGAAGCACCCGGGGGCGCCGGCTCACGTTGCCCCTTCAGGCGGCAGGGGCACCTGCGCCACGACCGTCGTGCCGCGCCCGGGGCTCGACTCCCAGTGGATCGCGCCTCCCACCGTCGCGACCCGTTCGCGCATGCTGACCAGGCCGAGCGAATCGTGGCTCGCGGCGGCCTCGGGATCGAATCCCTTGCCGTCATCCATGACGTGGAGGTGGATCGCCGTCTCGGTCGCGTGCAACTCCACCACCGCCTGCCGGGCGCCGCTGTGGCGGAGCACGTTCCAGAGCGACTCCTGCGCGACCCGGTACAGGCACAGCGCCAGATCCTGGGGGACGGCCCGGGGGACGTCGCTGGAGCTGAACCGCACCGCCACCGACCCGGCGCCGAGTTCGCGGCAGAAGCCCCTGATTGCTGCCACCAGCCCGAGCCGCTCCAGCTTGGACGGATGCAGGCCGTGCGAGAGCCGGTGCACGTCAGCCGAGAGCGCCTTGGCCTGTGCCGAAAGCGCGGCCAGCCTGGCCTGGAGCGCGTCCGGACCGGCGGGGGGGAGCTGTCCGAGCAGGTCCAGCTCGACGGCCAGCATGGCCAGCTGCTGGTTGAGGCCGTCGTGCAGCTCCGTGGCCAGCCAGGCGCGCTCGCGCTCCTGGGCCTGGATCAGTCGCGCGCTCAGGTCGCGGAGCGCTGCCTTGCTCTGCAGCAGCGCCTCGTGGGCGAACTTCCGGCTGAGGGCGCTGCCGAAGACCTGTGCCACCAGCCCGAACCGCGCCACCCGTGGGCTGGGCCACTCCTGGCCAGCCACCGTCGAGGCGAAGCTGATCGCGGCCGCGACTCTGCCCCCCACCCACAGCGGGAAGATCCCCGTGGAGCGGGTCTCCACCTGCTCGAAGGTCTGGCGGTCGCGGGCCGCCTCCGGGGGAAGGTCCTCCAGCCGGGCAAGCAGGACCGCGTCCCCCCGGAGGATGCGATCCGTCACCCATGGAAAGAGCGTCCGGGCGTCCGGCTCGGATGGGAGCGGTGCCGAACCCGGCGCCTTGGCAACGGACACCAGGGAGAACGTGGGCGGGTCCGCATCCACGAGCCGCCAGAAGGTGGACCGGTCCAGGCCCAGCAGGTCGCACACTTGCCGCTGGGCCTGCTCGATCTCGGGCTGTACCTCCTCGGGGGGCAGGTTCACGAACCGCGAGGCGATGTCGGCCAGCAGCGTCTCGAAGCGAAGTCGCTCCTCGAGGCGCCCGTCTGTTTCCTCGGGTGGTTGGACGGCGGGATTCCTGGCAGCCATATCTAGGAGGTGACGGCGCCCGTCACGTCGGCCGCACACCCCGCGAGGCGAGGTACTTCTGGACCGCGAGCTCGAGGTTGAAGTGCATCCCCTCGCGCCCCAGGGTCCGGCCGAGCGGGGACCGCTGTACCATCGCCAGGACGGAGGGCGCGAGCCCCACCAGCCAGACCCGCACCCCGCGTTGCCGCATCCGCTCCTCCGCTTCCGTCAGGGCCTTGAGCGCGGTGTACTCGAGATCGAAAACGCCCCGCATGTCGAGGATGACCGTGTCCGGCCGTGTTTCCTTCAGGAGCGCCTGGATCTTCATGCCGATCCGGGCCGCGTTGAGGAAGAAGATCCGCCCCTCGACCCGGAGCAGCAGCAGGCCGGGGAAGGTCTCGTCCTCCGGGTGCTCCTCCGTCCGTGGCCGGAAGACGTTGGTGCCGGGCTTTCGGCCCAGGACGTGCACCGCCGGGCGGGCGGCCTGCTGGGCCAGCCCCACCAGCGACATGATGATGGCCACCAGGATTCCGCGGAGGGTACCGAGCAGCATCACCCCAGCCATCGCTGCCAGCGCCCAGACGAACTCCATCGTTCGGACCGAGTAGATGGCGCGGAAGGCCGCCGCATCGACCAGCCCGATCGAGTAGACGATCACCACCGCCGCCAGGGTGGCCTGCGGCATTCCGCCCATCGGCCCGGCCAGAAACAGCATCGTGAGGAGCGTGGCCGCGGCGGTGATCAGCGATGACAGCTGGGTGTGCGCCCCCGCCAGCCGGTTGACCGCCGTCTGGGACGTGCCGCCGCCGGCCGGCAGGCTGCCCACGAACGCGCCCCCGGCGTTGGCCAGTCCGGTGGCCAGGAGTTCCCGGTTGGGACGGGGGAGCGGTTCTCCCGATGCTGCGAACGCCCGGCCCGCGGCGATGGTCTCGGTGAAGCTCATCAGGGCGACGCCCAGCGCGGCCGGCCAGAGCACCCCGATGAGGCCGAGGTCGGGCATCACGATCGAGGGCAGCCCCCGGGGCACCTCCCCGATCACGGCGACCCCGCTGCCCTGGAGCCCCAGGATGCCGACCGCCGCGATACCTGCCATCACCGCCACCAGCGGCGCCGGCACCTTGGGCACGAAGTGCTCCAGGCCCACCAGCAGCCCGATCGTGAGCGCCCCGACGGCCACCGTCGGCAGCCCGGCGTCGGGGATCGACTGGACCGTGGCCACCAGGTTCTGGAAGAAGCCGCCCTTGGGGAAATGGACGCCGAGCAGTTTCGGCACCTGGTCCAGCACGATCACCAGCCCGATGCCCGCCTTGAAGCCGACCAGGACCGGCTCGGAAATGAAGTCCGCCACGAAGCCCAGCCGGAGCACCGACGCCACCACCAGGACCGTCCCGACCATCAGGGTCAGGGTGGCCGTGGCCCGGATCAGCGTGGCGGGATCGCCGTCCGGAGCCACCTGCCCCAGCTCGGCCGCTACCAGTACGGCCAGGGTGGTGGTGGTGCTGACGCTGAGCGGTTGCGAGGTGCCGAGCACCGCGTAGATCACCATCGGCACGAGCGCGGTGTAGAGGCCGATCTCCACCGGCAGCCCGGCGATGGTGGCGTAGGCCATCGCCTTGGGGATCACCACCGCCGCCGTGGTGAGCCCCGCCATCAGGTCGGGCCGGAGCCACTCCTTCCGGTAGCCCGCGACCCAGTCCAGCACCGGCAGGCGGCTCAATAGTGCTCCGGGACGAACACCACCTGCTCCGCCGGCACCGGGGCCGCCTCGGCCTTCCGCTTCGGCAGCTTCACCTTCTCGCGGGGGGCTTCTTCATACGGCACCAGGCTCAGGAAATGGCGGATCAGGTTGAGCCGCGCCTTCTCCTTGTCGTCGGAGATGACCACGTGCCACGGCGCCCACGCCGTGTGGGTCGCCTTGAACATCGCGTCCCGCGCTTCGGTGTAGTCGTCCCACCGGGTGTAGCTCTCGAGGTCCATCGGCGAGAGCTTCCAGATCTTCCGCCGGTCACCGATCCGGTCTGCCAGTCGACTGGTCTGCTGGTCGGGGCTGACCTCCAGCCAGTACTTGACCAGGAGGATGCCCGACTCGACCATCGCCTTCTCGACTTGCGGAACCACTTCGAGGAACCGCGCCACCTGCTTCTCGGAGGCAAAGCCCATCACTCGCTCCACCCCCGCCCGGTTGT